>CAMZAI010000107.1 GCA_947304065.1 uncultured Clostridia bacterium
GCTTTACTTTCGTAGAGACCGAGTACGATCCTTACACCAACACTGTTAAGGAAGTTTCGAGAAAGTGCTACTCCAAGGACGCTAACAGCCCCCGCGCAAAGGTTAACTGCTACGGCGCAAACGACGTTTGCGAAGGCGTTGCCATCATGTGGAAGGAGAACGTTGACGTTTCCATCACCGGTAACTCGACCAACCCCACCAGATTCCAGCATCCCGTTGCAGGTACCTACAAGAAGGAGCGCCTCGAGGCAGGCAAGAAGTACTTCTCCGTAGCTTCGGGCGGCGGCACAGGACGTACCCTTCATCCCGATAACATGGCAGCAGGTCCCGCTTCCTACGGTATGACCGATACTATGGGCCGTATGCATTCCGATGCACAGTTCGCAGGTTCTTCGTCAGTTCCCGCTCACGTTGAGATGATGGGTCTGATCGGCGCCGGCAACAACCCCATGGTTGGTATGACCGTTTCCACCGCAGTTTCGATCGAAGAGGCTGCAAAGGCAGGAAAGTTCTGATAAAAAGAATATCCGGTTCATCAAGGACCGGGCTATAATGTGTATATAACAAGAGTGCCAATAAATAGGTGCCTGTCACCATAAGGTTTTCTTTATGGTGACAGGCACTTTTTATCAGGCACTCTTTAATTTTTATCTGTTTTATTCTCCTTCACCGTTCTGAGGCTCGGCATCGCCGCCCTCTCCCGGTTCTCCGCCCGGCTCACCGCCGTAAACGATATTGCCCTCTTCGTCAATATACGCTCCGTCAGGCAGATGTATCGTGCAGATATCGTCGGGATGATAGATGTAAGGCGTATCCCATGTCTCACAGATCACGGGAGGATCGAGGAGCTCCATTGTGCCGCCTCTCGCCTTCGACGAATTGTACATGAAAATCTCGTCCTTGACCAGCAGGACCTTGCTCTCCACCTCGTTCAAAGGACAGTTCTCGGTAGCGGTCTTGCCTGAAGCCTTACAGATGTTCACGCGTACGTGGCAGGTACACTTCTGCGTGGGGACGGTACCCTTCGCGAAGTACTCCGTCTTTACGCAGGAACCGCCTTCAGCCATGTCGCAGAGGCCCGTAACCGCCAGATTTCCGCACTTTGTACAAATGGTCGCGGTAACGATCGAATCGGGTTTCTCCCAGTCGGCGTCGGGAAGCTGCTTCTTTACATGGATCTCTTCCATGACCTTACGCCAGATCTCCTGCTGATAGGTCTTGTTGTACTGGTCGAAATTGTTGTCGAAACCGGTCCAAACGGCTGCAGTGTAATAAGGTGTGAAGCCTACGAACCAGAGGTCGTTGTTCTTTGACGCAGTACCGGTCTTTCCGGCTACATGCATCTCGTATTCCTTAAAACCGAGCCTCGATCCGGTACCCTTTGTGATGGTATCGTGCATGGCGTCCGTGAGCAGCCATGCTGTCGAGGTCTTCATAACCTGAGTGGATTCGGTCTCGTTCGTGAGCAGCACATTGCCGTCATGATCGAGGATCTTTGTGTAATACATGGGCTTGTTGTAAACGCCGCCGTTCGCGATCGATGCGTACGCCGCGCACAGCTCTACGTTCGTAACGCCCTTTGTCAGACCGCCGAGGGCGATCGCTAAGTTTACATCGGAATAAACCGATCCGTCGTCGCCGACCTCGTACTTTACGAGTGTCGAGAAACCGAGCTTCTCAAGGTATTCAAAACCGAGCGAAGCGCCGATCTGCTCGAGCGTCTTAACAGCTACGATATTCAGTGAATTATATATACCGGTACGGATCGACTGGAGGCCTCTGAAGCCCGTCGAATACCAGTTGATGACTTCCTTTGTGGTACCCGGATAGAAGTACTGGGTATCGTCCTGTACCGATGCAAGCGTCAGTCCGCCGCTGTCGAGAGCGGGCAGGAAGGAAGCGAGCACCTTGAAGGTCGATCCTACGGAACGCGTCGTGTTCGAAGCGCGGTTGAGCGTAAGGCTTCCCGACTTTGCTCCGCGGCCGCCGACGATGGCTACCACATGTCCGGTCTTTTGATCTATGATCGAGAACGATGACTGGGGCTGGGGCGTGAGATACTTGCTCTCAACGTATTTGTCGCCCGCATCCTCATCGACCATTGCCTCGCGGAACTCATCTATCTTCGCGTAAACGTCGTCGGGCGAGAGCGTAAGCTCCGAAATGCCCTTCTTTGTACCGTCCTCGTGATAATAGAGGCCGTTCGAATCCACGAAATCCTTGAAGTAATCGATGAAATGATAACGCTGGTAATGAGTGACCGTACCGTCGGCCTTATAGACCGAAAGCGCATAAGTCAGCTCGTAGCAGGAACCCGCCGAAGAGCTGAAGCCAAAGGTCGGGAAATTCGCCTCATCGGTATAATAGCGGTCCGCGATCTCCTGGATCTCACGGTCCTGAGTCGTATATATCGTCAGGCCGCCGTAGTAGAGCTGCTGCTGAGCCTGCTCATATGTATAACCGAGCTTTTCCTGAAGGTCCGCACAGATCTGCTCCACGAGCTCATCCGTAAAATACGAGAATGTGGTGGCAGTTGTGGCCTTCTTTTCCATGTTGTAGGCCGCGATCCTTGTATAAACGTCATCCGCGAGAGCCTCGTCGTACTGCTCTTTTGTGCACCAGCCCATCTCGAGCATATTGTCGAGACATGACTGACGGCGTTCCGCGTTCTTATCGGGATGCGTGATCGGGTTTCTGTTCGTGGGCGACAGAACTATGGGAGCGAGGACCGAAGCCTCCGAAAGCGTAAGCTCGGACATATCCTTGCCGAAATAGCTCTCTGCCGCTTTGGCGACGCCGTAAGCACCGTTGCCGAGGTTGACGAAGTTCAGGTAGAACTCAAGTATCTCGTCCTTTGTGAGCAGCGATTCAAGCTGTACGGCGAGGAACTGCTCCTGAACCTTACGCGTGATCTTGTCGAGCTTGTTCTTCTCTCCGCCGCCCGAGAATACCTGGTTCTTCAGCAGCTGCTGGGTAATGGTGCTCGCACCGAAACCGAGGCCGCCTTCCTCAACTACCGAAACCGCGGCTCTTAAGATACCTCTGGCGTCGATACCGCTGTGCTCGTAGAAACGCTCGTCCTCAAGCGCAACGAAACAATGCTGGATAAGTACGGGGATCTCATCGATGGTAGCCCATCTGCGGTTCGCCTCAATACCCGCGAAAACCTGCGAGACAGTGCCGTCCGTATAATATGCGGTCGAACTGTAACCGGTATCGGCGAGCACGTTCAGATGAACCTCGGGAGTGGCGTCGATTATGCCCTTAAAAGCACCGAAACCGGCCATAACGCCCGAAACACCGATCAGAACAATAACTATGATAAATATCCTGAAGATCATGATCCAGAGCTTGCTGGCCAGTCTCTTCGGAACAGACTTGATAGCGTGCTGTTTCTCCACGACACCGCGTCTGCTGTAATCATTATCGGAATTCATATCTGCAATAAACCTCCATTGACCGTTCAATTATACCATTATGCCCCTCCGAATACAAATTAAATATGTTTTACGGAAATGTTAAGGCACGCAGAACCGCCGATTGACGGGCAAAGCGGCAGATAATATAATTATTGCGGAACGGAGATTTATCATGACAGAATACAAGACTATCAGGCAGGAAGCGACGGGCGAGATCACCGAGAAAAAATCGCGGTTCATCGCGACCATCCGCCCCGCAGAGACCGAGGAAGAGGCTCTCGCCTTTATCGCGGAAATGAAAAAGAAATATTGGGACGCCAGGCATAACTGCTCCGCTTACATCATCGGCGCCGACAAACCGACAGAGCGCTGCAGCGACGACGGCGAGCCTTCGCGTACCGCGGGCATGCCGATGCTCGAGGTGTTAAAGGGCGCGGGGCTGAAGAATGTCTGCGCCGTGGTCACGAGGTATTTCGGAGGCGTGCTCTTAGGCACCGGCGGACTCGTCAGAGCCTATCAGGCCGCGACCTCAGAAGGCATTAAAAACAGCGTGATCCTTTCGTGTAAATATTTAAACAGGATTAAACTTACGCTGGACTATACTGCATACGGAAAAGTGCAGTATTACACGGTTTCTGAGCATTTGACCGCTGAAGAACCCGAGTTTTCAGACAGTGTTTCGGTCACTTTTTTACTTGACGACGAGCAGCGCGGCAAGCTGATCTCATTTGCCACCGAAGCCACTTCCGGGACCGTCGGGATCGAGGACCTCGGCAAGAGCTGGGTAACTGTATAAGCCTCTCTTTTGACATCGGAATACAAACATGATATCATGACGCATAGGACCGCACAGAGTATGGTCACGTGAATACAGAACGAAACGGAGAATCACAGATATGAGTTTACTTTCAGACTGGCGCAGCTACGCCTACGAACAGGAAAAGTCACCCAAGGAGAACCAGACTTTCTGGGCAAATTATTTCGCGATCGAGCAGGGCATCTACGAGAAGCTCCTCGCCGATCCCAAAACGGTCGTTAAGGGCAGCGTTAAGGAACTCGCCGAAAAATACGGCTGCAAGCTTCCGATCATGGTAGGCTTCCTCGACGGCATCAACGATTCCTTAAAGACTCCCAATCCCATCGAAGAGATGACCGAGGATACCGAAGTATCTCTGGACTTCGATAAAGAAAAGCTCTACTACAACATGGTAGGCGCGAAAGCCGACTGGCTCTACAACCTGCCCGCATGGAACGATCTGCTCACCGAAGATCGCCGCAAAGAGCTGTACAAAGAGCAGAAGAATTCAGGCACCGTACACGTTGAGAAAAAGCCCGGCCGCAACGATCCCTGCCCTTGCGGAAGCGGCAAGAAATACAAGTTCTGCTGCGGAAGATAAAGTTTAAAAATATAATTCTGAATTAATTATTACACACAGGCATAAAAAAAGTGCGATGATCATATCACCGCACTTTTATTTATACATTATCGATTGACAACCTTTGCATTCTCCGAAGAATCGGTCGCTGCCGCTGTCTCCGCCTCGAATGCGCTGTCTATAAGCATCATCATCTCAAGTACGCTTCGGAAATTCTCTTCCCTGTTTTTCTCCAGCCAGCACAGAGTTCCCTGCCAGGAAGCATTCTGTCTGAACATAACCCTTACACCGAACGTAGCCTTCTTCCCTCTCGCGTTTGACATTACGGGGCATAGCTTTGTAGGATCTGAAATATCTTTATTCTCCTCTGCCGTCTTCTTTTCAGTAACTGCTGCGCGCTTTCCGAATCCGCGGCATCTCATAGTAGCCTGCGGATACTCACCCTCGTCGAATATCTTATCGATTGTTTTTACAAGAGTGATAACGCTGTTAAAGGTTTCCGGTTCACTGTGTAAAGAGCTGAAAATTCTGCCTTTCATTTCACCGGCATTGTATTCATCAATACAAATACCGATGGAACTGAGATCATATATACTCATCAGCATCGCTCCTTTCATCCATATCTGGAACTATTATCCCCCAAAAGAGTTACTTTTCGGATACATTTTCAGAGCTTTTGTAAACTTTTTTTATTTTTTCGGTTTACTTCTCAACAGGCTGTTTTGCTCTGTCAAACATTTCGATAATGTCGGAAGACGGCTCTTTATCAAGCTTTGAAACAACTACCGCCGCGATAAGGCTGCAGATGAAGCCCGGAATGATCTCATAAAGATTTGTTGATGACGAAAGAAATACATACCATACCGCATCAACCACAAAACCCGTTACGATACCCACGACAGCGCCCTTATACGTGAGTCTCTTCCAGTGGAGAGAGAGCAGGATCGTGGGACCGAAGGCCGCGCCGAACGCTGCCCATGCGCATTCAACAAGAGCCATGATGCCCGCGCAGTTGGGGCTCATTGCGATAAGTAAGGCGATCAAGGAGATGATCATAACCACGATACGTCCGGCCCAGAGCATTTCCTTATTGGAAGCATTCTTTCTGAATACGGGCTTATATACATCCGACGCAAAAGCCGAGGACGATGCGAGCAGCTGTGAATCCGCGGTACTCATCGAAGCCGCGAGAATGGCCGAGAGCAGCACGCCCGCGATGAATACGGGGAATATCTTGCGTACGAGCACGATAAATACCAGGCTCCTGTCGGCAACATCAAGATAGGTTCCGAGATATTCATGGGCCACAAGCGCAACAACGGAAGCCATGACCAGAATGATCGCGGTCCAGCAGGTACCGATGACTCTGGACTTCTTCATCTCCTTCTCCGAACGGATCGACATGAATCTTACGAGGATGTGGGGCATTCCCATGTATCCGAGTCCCCAGCCGAGTCCGCTCAGGATGTCCGAAATACTCTTCCAGTCAACCTTGCCGCTGGAAAGTACATTATAATAGTTCTCATCCGTTACAACCTGCGCAAGAGGCGTAAAATCGGCCTGTCCCATGATGATCACAACAACGATCGGAACGGTCATCAGCGCAAGCAGCATCAGCATACCCTGGATGAAGTCTGTCCAACATACCGCGTTGAAACCTCCGAAGAACGTATATACCAATATAATAACGGTAGCTCCGATCATGGCTGTCCTGGTATCCATTCCGAATACGGTATTGAACAGATTGCCGCAGGCCACGATGCTGGACGCAGCGTAGATACAGTATGCCACGATAAAGATTATCGCGCTTATTATCTGAAGAGTCTTGCTCTGGGACTTGAAACGGCGGGTAAGGTACTGCGGAATGGTTATCGAGTCATCCGCAAGGATAGAGAATCTTCGAAGCCCCGGTGCAACGAATATCCATGCACAGAGAGTTCCGATGAACAGTCCGACCGAGATCCAGACCTGACCCATGCCGTACGCATAGATCGATCCGGGCAGTCCCATGAGCACCCAAGCGCTCATATCGGACGCTCCTGCCGAGAGAGCGGCTACCCATCCGTTCATCTGTCTGCCGCCGAGAAAGTACATCTTATCTCCTCCGTCGCCGGTACGGCCTTTAAAGTAAAAATAAACTCCGATCGCGATAACAATCAGCAGATACAGCACAAAAGCCAGCATTTCCGCGTTGTTTATCATATTTGCCTCCCTCTTGCAAAATAAGTTTTTCTTATGCTTGCATTATTTTTTCTAATTCTTCTTGAGTATATGAGCTTATTTTTCAAAAATCAAGTCCTTATTGCAAAAAAATAAAATAATGTTATTATATAAATAAGAAAAACTTATATGAGCGGAGGTGTGGATATGTCACTAAGAAAATACGCCGCATTTATCAAAGTAACCGAGCACGGATCCGTGACCGCGGCCGCCGCGGAGCTCGGGATCTCCCAGTCGGGCCTCACCCAGCTGATGAATTCGCTTGAGGACGAACTCGGGCTCACTCTCCTCATCAGGAACCGTTCGGGCGTAAAGCTCACCGAAGAAGGCGAACAGCTCCTTCCTCTGATGAAGGAAGTACTCGAAGCCGACGATAAACTGCTTTCCCTCGCCGCATCTCTTACCGGCGCAGAGGCCGAGGATCCGGGCAAGGTCCTGAAGATCGGCTCATTTACGAGCGTTGCGGTTAACTGGCTGCCCGATATCATCCGCAGCTTCAGTCTCGAGGAGCCCGATGTAAAGATCGAACTGATCGACTGCGGTTATAACAATATCGAGAAGAGCTTTGCCGAGCATCCGATGGATTTCGGCTTTGTAAGGCTGCCTCTCGACTTTAAGTGCAAGACCCTGCCTCTCTTCAATGACAGGCTTCTTGCCGTGCTCCCGTACGATTTCGACAAATCCAAGCTGATCTATAACGAGACGGAAAAGAGCTACACCTGCCCCACCTCGCTGTTCGTGACCGAGCCCGTCGTGAGCCTCATAGACACCGTGGACCGCGATGCAAAGACCATCTTCCGCTCCGCCGGCATCGTGCCGAACATCCGCTACCGCGTTGAGGACGATTTCGCTATGCTCGCGATGGTCGAAAAGGGCCTGGGCATCTCGATCATGCCCGAACTGATGCTGAAGAACACCAATCATAAGGTACTGATCTGCCAGCTCTATCCGCCCGCATTCCGTATGATAGGCATAGCCTTCCCGGATTACAGCCATCTGAGCGATACCGCGACGAAGTTTGTGGAGTTTACGAAGAAATATCTGGGATAATATAATTTAGATTTAATTATTTAGAAATGCCTTGTATTTATCACGTTTTTCAAAGGGAATAACCGGAAAAAGCCAACAAAAAACTCCCCGGTAAAACCGGGGAGTTTTTAGCAGCGCTACAAGGATTCGAACCTTGAAATGACGGAGTCAGAGTCCGTTGCCTTACCGTTTGGCGATAGCGCTAAATCAACCAACAGACGATATTATACTCCCTTAATTTCTAAAATGCAAGCACTTTTTTATGGAATTTGCAAAGAGGTAATAAAGCCATGATAAGAAAAGCTGAAATCAATGATTTATCACGCATAGCGGAGATTCTGATCTTTAACTACCGCCTGTACTTTTACCCAATATTTAAATCCGATGAGTATTACTTTGACGAGCTGCAGGTCCCGTCTCTCATGAAGGAATTTGAATCCGCCCTTGACAGCCTGTATGTATATGACGACGGAGTGGTCAAAGGCTTTATAAAAATCGAGGGAACCTATATAGCCAGACTGTTCGTCGAGCCTGTTCTTCAGAACGGCTCCATCGGTTCCCAATTATTGGAATACGCCGTCAAAGAACACCATGCCGATCACCTCTGGGCGCTTGAAAAGAATGTCAGGGCGATACGTTTCTATGAAAGGCACGGATTTACGGCAACCGGAGAGAAAAAGCTTGAGGACGATACAACCGAGTATCTTATTCTTTTGAGGAAGAAAGCATAAACGCATGCCAGGGGAGAACAGATAATGGAAAAAACCTTTATTGAGATGAAGCTCTTTCAGGTAAAACCTGATAAGATCGAGCAATTTGAAGCCGGGATCCGGGAAATGTCTGCAGATCAGTTAAAATGCGAGGGCTGCATATCGCTTAAGTATTTTAAACGGTTTTACACCATAGACGGAATCGAACTTGGTGAGCCGCCGAGGGAACTGACTAAGATTGTAAAGTGTGTTAAATACTATTCATATTGGGAGTTTGACACCAAAGAGAACTATGGAAGAGCGATCAAAGTTTTCTTCGACAAATACAATAAAGAACTGCAAAAGCTGCTGATAGCACCGTTTGACATCAATTTGGGATATTCGGTGTAAGAAGTGCGCAAAAGAAAAGGACCTCAGCCATATCTGTACCGACCCCCAAAAGTTAGACCAAAAATCTAACATTTGGAGGTCGGTATT
>CAMZAI010000108.1 GCA_947304065.1 uncultured Clostridia bacterium
TTGTATCACCGTCGATAACGGTAAAATAATTGAACCAGTACGGATCGGGGTAACTTAACTTGTCATGTATTATCTCTCTAAGGTCTCTTGTTTTCGCGATATCTGCGAGCATGCGCTCTTCAACAAGCTTATAATTGGTCATGTATCCGTTTTCTTTCCTTGCCGGGATCTCATCGTAGATACTTGACTGCTTATAGCGTTTCATAACTGCTTCATACTCTTCGAATGCGTTATTAAGGCAATCGAGAATGTCGGAATAATGATTATCGCGCATGATCATATCTTCACGCAAAACTCTGTATGCCCGCCTCAGAATGCCGCTGCCGAGCACTTCCTGAATGTATGTATATACATTATTGAGCATCTCCATGCCCTTGCCGTTTAAGATACGCCACATTTCCATCGCGGCCATCAGATCCTCGGCGGTCTGACCGGCGTCGGCATTTGCCATTTTGTCGAGATCGCCGTAATCTACGCCCTTTAACCATTTATTCTTTTCACGGAAATCATAGAGTGTACCGAAGAGCAGCTCATCAGCAAAAGCGTTGAGCGCCTCTTCCGTTGACGTATAGCCCTGGGCCATATGAAGCTTTACATAAGCGTCAATGGTCGCATGGGCAAGATCGTTTATTTTATTCGTCAAAGCCTCGACATCCGATTTATGCATGGACATTGCATCCAGTCTGCTCCCGGCTTTCTGCTTTTCGTCGTTTTCAGACATTGTATTAACGTTTTCTTCAGGCATTTTAAGTCTCCTTTCTCATCAGAATCTGCTTTCGTAAGTCTCGATATACCATCTTCCGCTGCCCGTGCGCTTTAAGATGTGGCTCGAGGGAGATCCGATCTGCTTGCCGTTCTTATCAAACGCGGCAGTCTGAACGATAGCCTCTTCTTCCTTCTCACCGTAAGCCTGTTTGATCTTGTTCTGCTCGTCGTCATCCAGGAAGAAATTGTCGATGCTCTGGTCGTCGTAACCCTTTATCACACGGGTAACGGTCTTGTCCGCATTGATATTCGCATGAACGTATTCGTTGTGGAAGCGCTCCTGATGCAGATCCCAATGATATGTCAGCATGCTCTGCTGTACGGGATTCTCTTTTCTCGAAGGATCGATGCAGTCAAGATAAAGCTTGTAATTTTTCTCTTTGATCGCATACATGAAGATCTCGACAAGTCTCTCGGGAGTAACATCGGCAGGAATGTCCTTAACCGTGTAGAAGCCTTCCTTCAGTGCCTCGAGCTTCTCCTCGTCAATGAACTTACCGGTATGCTCGCCGGCTTCGCAGTATTCGCCCATGATATGACCGGGGACATACAGTGCGATAGGCTCGACAACCCAGGCCATAACGGGTGCGGCAGTCTTACTCTCGTTGGCGTCGGGAATATCGTAGGTAATGCCCGTGATCTTACCGATCACAGACCACTCGTGAACATCGGCCATCGTGCTGTCAACCTGGCGGCGGTAACGCTTAACCGCCTCATAAGGTCCGAGCCACTCTCTTCCGTCGATCTTTAAGAAATACATACCGTCCGAGCGTGTTCCTGTCCAGATATATTCTCCGTCTGTGCCGTCGAACTGATTGTCAGGATATCTGATGTCATCCAGCACAACGATCTTGTCCCTCATATCCTCGATAGTATACTTCTTAAAATCCGGAACAGGGAAGTTCTTCTCGACTTTGTTTTCCGAATTCGCTGCCAGGAAATCGTTCCATGCCTTTTCACTCGCATCGGCAAAATGCTTGCGAAGGTTCTCTTCATTCTCGAGATATACGGTCATAGCGGGATCAACGGTATTGATATTGCCGGCTCCGCCCTTTACGCAGGCCTTTGCGCGTGCATAAAGCGCCTGAATGCGCTCATCGTTCGGAGCAAACTCGACAAGGAGCTTTATCCTTCCGAGCGCGTCTTCCTTATTGCGGAATACATAGCCCGCAGCGCCCTGAGCGCGTGCTACTTCCTTCTCATACTCCTCAAGATAATGGGAAGCCTGCCCGATACGGGAGCTTAAGTTCGATTCGTCGATCGTAAATACTGATGCATCAAACATTGTTTATATTCCTTTCCGTAATTTTATTCTTTATCTCTATGATGCCTGTCACCCATTCAGAGTGACAGGCACCGTTTTTGCGTTATTAAGACAGCGGGATCGCGGTCGATGTATCGATGTAAACTTCGGAATACTGCTCCGTGATATAGCCTTTCTGAGTCTCGCTGAACTGTATGCAGTACCAGCCTTCAACAGAGGATTCGGGCAGATAGATGAACTTGGAACCTAAGGATCCCTTGCCCAGAACCGCGCTGTCCGTGGTCGCCTCCGAACGGATATTTACGGTGTTCGAGGTCACGCGAACGAATATCTTGTTCATGCTCTTCAGTTTATTGAGAGCATCATCGTTGAACATCAGATAAACCGTATATACATATCCGGTCACGCTGCCGGATCTGATCTTTGTCCACTCGCTGCCCCATTCAAGAACCTCGCAGTATCCGAGAGACTTGAGATAACCGATCGTAGAATGTTCGGTGCCGGCGCCGCTTCTGATATTCAGGCGGCTCTCAACATTGGCCAGAGCGTATTTAAATGTGAGGGTAAATCCGGGCTCTACAGGTGCCTCTGTAGGCGTAGGCTCTGCCGTGGGCTCCGAAGTAGGCTCGGCTGTAGGCTGAGGCTCTTCGGTGGGCTCAGGAATGTCTGTAGCGGGTACGTCGGTCGGTTCCGCATCGGGAGTGACCGGTGCTGTCGTAATGTCCGGGCCGGGAGCCGGTGCTGTTATGTCAGCCACAGGTGTCGGCGTATCTGTTGCGGGAACATCCGTCGCCTTGACTGCGCCGCTGTCGGCTGTCTGCGTGATATTATCTGCCGGCGTGGGCGTCCCGGTATCAGCAGGTTCCTTATTGTCCACAGTTTTCGGCGGCGTGTCCTGTGACGCCACCTTGTCCGCATGATTTATAAACGTGGTCCATCCGACCAGTAAAACCCCCAGAAAGATCATGCAAAGCATTTTATAGTGTTTGCGATACCACATATTAATAATCTCTCCCGATCAATTTTTAAGTATAGGCGGATCGAATGTCGCAATACCCGATCCGATCGTATATACATAGACCATCGAGCCGCTCGAATCATAGAAAAAGCAGCGGTTCCCGATAACATTAAGCCATTTGTAATTACCTTCTTTGATCAGCATCTCTTCCCCGCTCGTACGGTCGAGCAGATAGAGCCCCGACCTGTCTTTTGAATCATACTGGAAGAAAATATATCTGCCGTTCGAAGTTATATTGTAAGCGCTTATGCGTTTATCCGTAAGCGTCTCGCCTCCGTTGCCGTCAAGACCGACAACCTTCAGCTTGTAGCCGTCGTTTACATCGATATAATAAACCGAATTGCCGATGACCCACGGATTAAAGAAGCTTCCGTTGAGCACCTTCGAACCGTTCAGACCGTTCTCATTTACACTGTACAGCGCCCTGTCATGCGTAACGCCCGCGTAATAGATCTGATTACCCGCTGCGGAAACAGCCACCGACTCGTCGAGATTCAGCTGCACGTCTTCCTTACCGTCTATATCGGCCCTGTGGATCGTGAGCTTCTCGCCCTCTGCGTAGTGCTGGTAATAAACCTGACCGTCGAAATAAAGCACCGAACCGACAGGCTTGTTCCAGATCATGATCTGATGTTTGCCGTTGGGAGTCACGCGGAACACGCCGTTGCTGTAAAATGTAAATACAGACCGCGCCGCCTGGTCCTTCATGTTGTTGTTTCGCGAATAATACAGATAATGGTCGTCATGGTTGATATATCTGGCCACATCCTTCGTAACAAACTTATAGTCATCCAGGTCGTAGCTCATCGAGTACAGGAGCCCCTGGTCTTTATAATTTGAGAAATAAATGCGCTCTCCGTCATCGCAGAACAGCCCGTAATTGTACAGATTCCCTGCGGTATTGCCGATGATCCCGGGATTGCTCTTAAAGGTCATATCCGATATCTTCGAATATATAATTGCACCGGCCACGATCAGGACAAAGATCAGTATTACCGGCCAGACAGATCTCTGTTTTTTCTTTTCCGCCATGGACTGATCCTCCTTCCTTTTTAGCGCGTATATCTTTACAATATAATTATAATTAAACACTATCAGATACACAAGTATAAAGTTCCCGTAACTTTTGCGCAAAAATGTTACTATTCGACGCATTATTTCACAATTGCTTCATTATCCCATCACAATTGCATCACAATTTACGTCTAAAATGAGTTTCAGATAGAGGAGGCATTATTATGGCAAACAAAGAAAAGAAAGCAGGAAAAGTAATTTTAAGAATATTGCTGATCGTTGCACTCGCGATCATCGTCGGGTTCGGCGGCAGCATCGGATATCAGATATACAGGGCCAATACATCCGAAGAACCGTCCACGGTCATCGGTTCGCCCGTGATCAATGAGATCGGCGGAAACGACAGCGGTTATGACGTTCTCACGCCCACTGCGGTTCCGGATTCACAGATCAGCCCTCTCTCACTTTCGACCAATGACGTAAGCGCGGTTGTCGAGTGCATGACTCCCGCCGTCGTTGCGATCAATTGCAAGATAACCTACACCCAGGAGAGCTTCTGGGGTATGCCCCAGACCTATTCGGGTACCGCGAGCGGCACCGGATTCTTCGTATCGCAGAGTTCGGACAAGCTCTATATCGCCACAAACAATCATGTTGTTGCGGATGCTCAGGAGATCACCGTTACTCTCTGCAATGACAGCGTGATCGCAGCTGAGGTTATCGGTACCGATCCGAGTTACGATCTGGCAGTCATCGCCGTGAATCTGAGCGATCTTTCCGATGAAGACGTTGCCGCTATCAAGATAGCATCGCTCGGAGATTCCGATTCCGTTACAGTCGGCTCGATGTCGATCGCTATCGGCAATGCTCTCGGTTACGGACAGTCCACCACAGTCGGCTATATCAGCGCTCTCGACCGTGAAGTTACCGTTGAAGGCGTCACAAACAGCCTTATCCAGACAGATACCGCGATCAATCCCGGCAACAGCGGCGGACCTCTGCTCAATGTCCACGGACAGGTGATCGGCATCAATTCGGTAAAATATTCGGATACCAGCGTTGAAGGAATGGGTTACGCTATCCCGATCAATACAGCGATCCCGATCATTAACGATCTGATCGAGGATGTAGCTCTCGATCCTTCCGAAGCCGGGTATCTGGGCATCGAAGGCAAGGACGTTACCGAATCCTACTCCACCGGTTTCGGAATGCCCGTCGGCGTATATGTATACTCTATCGCTCAGGGTTCTCCCGCAGCCGGGTCGGATCTTCGTGAAGGCGACATAATCACCGCGATCAACGGCAGAAAGGTTTCGACCATGGAAGATCTCCGGAACCGCATTTCAAAGATCAGGGCAGGCGAGACGATCGAACTGACCGTATATACGATCACCGCCGGACGTTATAACGAGCATACGGTTACGGTTACGCTTTCATCCAGACCTTAATAGATTAAAGAGGAGGGACGTTTCTCAACAAGGAACGTCTCTCCTCTTTTATATCTCTTATAATGATCAGCCCAGGCATGCCTCTATCTTCTTCATCATCACAGCCTGTGCGAAAGGCTTCAGCACGAAGTTCTCCGCTCCGAGCTCATACCCCTTGCTCTCGGTCTGCGAGGTGATCTCCGCAGTGATCATCATTACGTGTACATCGCTGTAACGCTCGTCTTCCTTTATCTTCCTGATGAAATCAAAGCCGTCCATCTCGGGCATGTTAATGTCGACAAGGATAAGGTCGGGCTTGCGCTTTTCGATGATCTCGAGCGCCTGTTTGGCCGATGTACAGGGAATAACACTGTATTTCTCTTTCAGCAGCTGCTTCGCATGTTCCAGGATCGCTGCCATATCGTCGATGACCAGAATGGTCTTTCTTGCTCCGGGTAGCTGCATAAATCCACGCTTTCTTTATTCAACAGATGCGATGTAGTAATAGATCGGCTGACCGCCGTTGTGAATCTCTACATCAACGCTGTCGTACTTCTCCATGATCGCGTCCGCGATGGCCTGTGCGGATGCCTCGTCTGCTTCTTCTCCGTAGTAGATGCTGATAAGCTCCGAATCCTCATCGATCATCGACTCGATAAGTCCGACGGAAGTCTCGAACAGATCGGTTCCGACACTCTGGATCGTATGATCGTCAAGGCCCATGTAATCGCCCATTCTGATCTCTTTTCCATCGATCTTTGTATCGCGTACCGCATAGGTAACCGAACCGGTCCTGATGTTCTTCATGGCCTCGCGCATAGCGGCTTCATTCTCATCTGCCGTCTTATCGGGAAGATAGCTGATGATCGCCGAAATACCCTGAGGAATGGTCTTTGAAGGAATAACAACGATATTCTTGTCCTCGGTCATGGCCTTGGCCTGATCAGCGGCAAGAATGATATTCTTGTTGTTCGGCATGATGAAGATCGTGTCCGCATTAACTGCGTCGATCGCATTCAGCATGTCTTCGGTGCTCGGGTTCATCGTCTGGCCGCCCTCGATCAGATAGTCGACTCCGAGTCCGCGGAAGATCTCATTGATGCCCTCGCCGATCGAAACTGCAATGAAGCCTACAGGCTTGCGGGGCTCGGCGGGCTTGGGCGCTTCGGGTTCGGGTGTCGGCTCCGCAGCCTTTACTGCCTGAGCCTTCTCCTGCTCAAGGAAGAGCTTCTCGTTATGCTCCTCGCGCATGTTGTCGACCTTCATCTTTGTCAGCTGGCCGTACTCAAGTCCCTTCTCAAACGCCTTTCCGGGATGATTCGTATGAACATGAACCTTAACAACCTCTTCATCGGCAACGCAAACGATCGAATCGCCGATCGACTCAAGGAACGCCTTAAACTTCAGCTCGTCCTGCTCCGTGAAAGGCTTCTCGAGCAGAATGATGAATTCGGTGCAATAACCGAACTTGATATCGGAAGTAGAAATATTCTCGGTATTTACCGGACCTCTCTCCGACTGAACGGGTACCTTGGTCACGCTCTCACCGGTAAAGGTAAATTCCTTACCGCAGAGAACCTCATATCCGCCCTTCATGATAACAAGGAGACCCTGTCCGCCGGAATCCACAACGCCCGCTTCCTTAAGCACGGGAAGCAGCTCGGGAGTAAGGGCAAGCACCTCCTCCATATAGTCGATGATCTTGCCTACGAACTCAACCATATCCTCGGTCTGTCCTACAAGCTCTGCAGCCTTCTCGGCGCCGCCCTTCGCAACGGTGAGGATCGTTCCCTCCTTGGGCTTCATAACGGCCTTGTAAGCTGTCTCAACGGCCTTTGTAAAGGCAGCTGAAACAACATCCACCGTTATCTCGTCGTAATCACGTATAACCTTTGTAAAGCCACGTAAAAGCTGTGAAAGGATAACGCCCGAGTTTCCTCTGGCACCTCTTAAGGATCCGCTGGAGATAGCCTTAGCAAGTTCCTCCATGCCGGGATCCGCAAGAGCGTTAACCTCACGGGCTGCGGACATGATCGTCATCGTCATGTTTGTACCTGTATCGCCGTCGGGAACAGGGAAGACGTTCAGCTCGTTGATCACATCCTTCTCGGAATCTATAGCCTGGGCTCCGGCAAGAAATAACTTGCGCATGAGCGCCGCATTAACCGATTTAACAATCACGATATATTCCTCCTAAAACAATTAATCAATCACGCGAACGCCGTCGACATAGATATTAACCGTAACAACATCCAGTCCCGTGCATTCCTCGACTTTATACTTAACCGTCTCGCGAAGATTCTCGCAGACAGAAGGAATATTAACGCCGTAAGAAACAATGATATGAAGGTCTATTCTGAGTTTATTGTCCTCTACTTTAACATTTACTCCGTTTGCAAGGTTCTCGACCTTTAAGAGCTTGGCCAGGCCGTCCCTTACGCTGATCGAAGCCATTCCGACGATTCCGAAACACTCGCAGGCAGCTGCGCCCGCGCACTTCGCGATCACTTCGTTGTCAACAATAATCTCACCGTTTTCGGTCATAATAGTAACGTTCATGTGTTGTCCTCCGTTATTGTTTTTTTGCAAGGCGATCCGGACCTCGAAACTTCCGGATGCTCATAAAAACGAAATGGGACTGCTAAAAGCAGCCCCACACATATCGCCTTTAAGCACGCTCTACCTTGCCTGCTCTTAAACATGAAGTGCAAACATACATCTTCTTTGTTCCGCCCTCAGTCTTAACTCTGACAGACTTAACGTTTGACTTCCATACTCTGTTAGCACGTCTTGAAACGTGGCTTCTGGAGTAGCTCAGATGATGTCCGTACATGTTAGTCTTCTCACAGATCTCACACTTTGCCACCTAACACACCTCCTTAATCCATATTAGGCGCAGAAAATCAATTTCTTTTAAATGCCTCAAACAAACCGATTTTAACATAAGCCCGAAAATATTGCAACAGTTTTTTATTTCAGATTTTTATCAATAAATTTCCGGCCTTTTTTGTCCATTTCCTCTTCCTGTTCCTTATCCTTCGGCGTCTTCTTCAGACGGTCGATAACTTCGGGAATAGCGTCGAGAACACGGCTCACGGTATCCTGATTTTTTATGTTCACGAGCCTGGTCTTGCCGTCCTGGATAACAAGAACGGAATTCGCGGTGATCTTACCGCCCATACCGCCGCCTGCACTGTTCTTAGAATCCTTGGCGAATGCGCCGGCGCCAACAGCGAAAGAAACATCGACAAGCGGAACTATGATGGTTCCGTCCTCAAACTTAACTGCGTCTCCGACAACCGTCTTTGCGGAAATAAATGAATCCATTCCCTTGAACAATGCTGCTGCGGTCTCGTTAAAATTCTCAGCCATTTCAATCATTCCCCTCTGCTTTTATTGTCTTATATACAAATCTGCAATCTTTCTTCAAAATAACCTGCAATACGATGAACAGTACGGTTCCCAGCCTCGCGTGTCCCCTGAATTCGATATTCCCTTCAAGAACCGGGTTCTCGAAATCGGGCTCAAACTTCATGAAGTCGTGGAACATACCGTACGTCGCTCCCACGGCGGCCGTGATATATCCTGTCGTCGAAGGATCCTCAAAGCCGTAATGTGCATAACCCTTGAGCTTTCCCGGAAGAATATGCTTCAGTGCGGCGACCGCCCGGTTCAATGCATATCTGATGCCGTTCCTGA
>CAMZAI010000109.1 GCA_947304065.1 uncultured Clostridia bacterium
CCGATCTGCTGGATCTCGCCCTCCTTCATTACTACGATCTTGTCAGACATCGTGAGTGCTTCTTCCTGATCGTGCGTTACGAAAATGAAGGTGATGCCTACTTCCTTCTGGATCTTCTTCAGCTCCTTCTGCATCTCCTTGCGGAGCTTCGCATCGAGCGCTCCCAGAGGCTCGTCGAGCAGCAGGACCTTGGGCTCGTTAACGAGCGCGCGGGCGATAGCCACACGCTGCTGCTGTCCGCCGGACATCTCATGGACTCCGCGATTTCCGAAATCCGCGAGGCCTACAAGCTTGAGCATACGGGTAACCTTCTGCTCAATGATGTCGGCAGGCTCGCCCTTGAGCTTCAGACCGAAAGCGACATTGTCATATACGTTCAGATGAGGGAACAGCGCGTACTTCTGGAATACGGTGTTCAGATCCCTCTTATGGGGCGGAAGCTCGGTGATGTTCTCGCCGTCAAACACAACGGTACCCTCATCGGGCTCAAGGAATCCGCCGAGGATCCTGAGCAGAGTGGTCTTGCCGCAGCCCGAAGGGCCGAGCAAAGTAACGAACTCATTCTCATAGATATCAAGGTTGATACCCTTTAAGATGAGCTGGCCGTCAAAGTACTTTACGATATTCTTAAACTGGATCAGTTTTTTCATCGCTGCCTCCTGTGTTTTTTATTGATTTTTCGCCATTTTGGGCGAAAGAGAAGGGGCGTTTACACGTCCCCCTTGAATTGCGTTCAAACAATGCAATTATATCAGCATTTTCCCTAAATGCAATAACAAATTTTTTTGTGTTTTTTCTACTTAGTTTTGCCGCGGTTCGAAGCCACTTCGGCGGCGAATATCCACTGCTGGACAATGCCCCTGAAACCCGCGTATTTACTGAAATATTCGTCCGTAAGACGGTCATAATCCGCCATCGAAAATTTCTCCTGCGGAACGGCGGTTTTTCCGTGCAGGTTCGGGAGATAATATTCGCGGTAGAGAATGTCCTTAATGTGAGTGTCGATCGGGAAGGCGTCAACGAATCCCGCGCCGAATAGAAGGATACAGTTCGCGACCTTTTCACCGATGCCGGTAAAGGAGAGCAGATACTTCTTCGCGTCCTCGTAGGGCATGGCGGCAAGAGTCTCATCGGGAATGCCGTGATCAAGGAACTGTACGGCGGTCTCATAGATGTAGCGCTCGCGGTAGCCCAAAGACAAACCCTGCACGCCCGCGGGTCCCGCAGCGACGATCTGCGCAGCCGTGGGGAAGGCGTACCATGCGTGGGAACCGTCTTCCATCCTTGTTCCGAGCTTTGCGCAGAGTCCCTCGATACATTTGCGGATCGAAGGTATCTGTTTTTGCTGGGAGATTATGAAGCTGATCATCATTTCCCAGGTATCCTGCCTGAGTATCCTGATCCCGTCCCCGGCATCGCAGCAGCGGCGCAGATACCCATCATTTGCGTCCAGAAGCCCCGTAACGGCCCTGTAGTCCCGATCGAGGTCCAGATACCGTCTCCAGTAGGGGAGGTCCTTTTCGGGGCAGTACAGGCGCAATGTGACGCCCCCCTGTCCGGAACACTTCGGCCGGTCATCATTCTCCGATGCAGAGTCCGTTAACTCGCACAATCTCAGATGTTTGTCCGCGGAATATATATCAAACTCTCCCGGAGCAGTCTCGTACATCCTGAAGACCTGCCCGCTGGCAGCGATCTTCGATGCATTGAAATAATCGGTTACTATATCATGAAACATACCGTATTCTCCTATTACGGGTCATCTCGCAAGCGAGCTTGCTACTGAGGGCATTCGCTTATCGCACAAAAAGTACCGTGGAAGCTCTTTGCCTCCACGGTATTCATTATTTCAGATATTCTCTTTTAAATCAATGCCGCATTATGCATTGAACATGATCTTCTCACTGTTGAACGCACGTCCTACCGCAACGGTGATGATGATCGCCAGCAGGAGCGTTCCGCCGATCGAAGCAAGGAAGTTTACGCTGGTAAGCTCATTGCTGCAGAGGTCTGCGATTGCAAGCGCATTGCCGTAGATCGGGATAGCGTATCTGGTGGTAGGGATAGCCTTACCGGAGTTAAACATTGTCAGCATACCCGCAATGATAACCACGATGTATACGGGTGAAATGTATGTGCTCGCGGTCTTGGTGTCCTTCGCGAGAACTGCAAGGAGACCGATGATCGCTACATAGAGGTAAACCATTACCAGCATGATCGCGAGCAGCATCAGGCACTGTGTGGGGCCGAAGGATACGTTGCCGAAGCCGTTCTCCGCGAGCTCGCCCATCGTCGAACCCATAACGCTCATCGCTACGATCATCGAAACCGCATAAACGATAGCCGAGAGGCTCGAAAGGATCGCCATCGAAACGAGTTTGCCGACTACGATAGCATCGCGGCTTACGGGCGTCAGGAGCATCGAAGCGAGAGTTCCTCTCTCCTTTTCACCGGCGATGGCGTCAACGCCGACACTCATCGCACCTGCGAACAGGAGCATCGTGATCAGATAAGGAAGCATCATCGAAATGAAGCGGTTGTTGGCCTTTGCTTCCTTTACGATGCGCTGATCGTTCTGTGTGAATACGTTCAGCTGGTCGAGATCGCCGAGACGCTGCGCGAGCAGGTTCGTGCGGTATGAAGAGAGCACGCCCGAGAATACACTGTAAGCCTGTGACGAGTAGTTTTCCGAATCGTTAAAGAATACATTGACTGCAGGAGTCGCATCTCCTGCCTTGGTGTAAGCGGCAACCGTATTCTCAAAGTCTTTGTCGAATACGACGATCAGCTCGGCGTTGCCGTTCAGCACCTTATCCTCCAGATCCGCTTTCTGCGAAGCATATTCGGCATCGGTCAGATAAGTGACATTTGCGCCTTCCTCATACTTCATTTCCTTTGCGGTCTGCTTAAAGCCCTGATCCGCATTAACCACATACACCTCGGAGACATGCTCCGTGATATCGCTCTCCATCGATTTGATCAGATTGCCCATCAGGCTGTAGATACCGATCATCAGGATAGCGGGAAGAATAAATAAACTGAATACGAGCTTTCTGTCGCCGAATACGCGCTTGAGCTCTTTACGAATAATGATTCCTGCACCTTTCATGACTCCACCTCCTTAATTCTCAGGATTGTACTGTTTGTACAACCTGAAGAATGCTTCCTCAAGATCATCCGCGCCGGTACTCTCAAGTATCTCGGGCAGGGTTCCCTCACAGGCCTTCTGACCGTTGATGATAACGGCGATCCTGTCGCAGAGCTTCTCTGCCTCGCTCATGATATGAGTCGAGATGATGACCGTCTTACCCTGTTCCTTTAAGGTCTTCAGATAATCGGTAACCACTCTGGCCGTGATGATGTCAAGTCCGCTGGTGGGCTCGTCAAAGATGACTACCTTGGGATCGTGTACGAGGCTTACGGCAATGGCTGCCTTCTGCTTCATACCGGTCGAGAGCTCTTCGATCTTTTTGTCCTTGAACTCGTTGATGCCGAACTGTGTAAAGAGCTCTTCCTGTCTCTTTTCGATGGCCTCGGGGGTCATGCCGTGCAGCTCGCCGAAGAATTTGAACATGTAGTCCGCCGTAAAATTGGTGTCCAGCTTGATCTCGTTGGTCAGGAAGCAGATATTCTCACGTACATCCGCACCCTGCTTGACAGTGTCAAAACCGCAGACGCTGACATCGCCGTCCGTGGGCTTTAAGAGTGTCGCAACGCACCTTAATGTGGTGGTCTTGCCGGCACCGTTCGGTCCCAGGAGACCGAAGATCTCGCCTTCCCTTGTCTCGAGCGAAAGACCGTTGACCGCTATCTTTTCCGGATTGGTGGTCTTCAGCTCCATCATCTTTTTCTTTCCAAGTTTGTATACCTTGGTCAGATTGTTGATCTTGATCATTTTTGCTCCTTTCATTCCCTATTACGTGTGCC
Source organism: uncultured Clostridia bacterium (assembly GCA_947304065.1). Taxonomy (GTDB): domain Bacteria; phylum Bacillota; class Clostridia; order Lachnospirales; family Lachnospiraceae; genus RUG11977. The sequence goes on from CAMZAI010000109.1 coordinate 3,928, forward strand.
TTTGATTGTTACACTTGCATTATCCGCTCACGCGGTTTATTTTTCAACGACAGCCGGGCGGAATTACGGACACTTAATTCGCCTTTCGTGTCGAAAAATACTTTTTTTCTGCGGATTTTGAGAAACCCGCGGTACCCGTTTGGCACCTTTACCGTCTAAAATACCACAACTCAAACGATTGCGCAATCCCATGAACCATAAAGAAACCGGATGCGATATTCACGTTTCCCAAAACAGCTCGTCGAGGGTTTTGTTCAGCACCTTGCATATCGCTATGCAGAGGTTGATCGTAGGGTTGTAATCGCCTTTTTCGATGGCGTTTATCGTCTGCCTGGACACTCCCACCCTGTCCGCGAGGTCCTGCTGCGACATGTCGAGCGAGGCGCGCGCCGCCTTTAGTCTGAGGTTCTTCATGTCAGTCCTCCTCTCTGTCACGCAGCTTCTTTATAAAGATGAGGAGCAGCAGATATGCCGACAGTACGCCGCACAGGAGGTTTGCGAATCCTATAAAGGTGAACACTCCGTCGACGATCGCTTCGCCTGCGATCAGATGGCGTATGCCGATGCCGATATTGAACACGGTAAGGAATGCGAAGAATATCACATAAAACCTTCTGCTCTCGTCCATCCTGAAGTACGCGTCGTGCATGACCGAATGCGTCAGCATCACGGCGGCTACGATCAGGAAAACAATGAATAACTGCAGCCGCATCTCCACGTACTTAGTGAGCACATCAGAGATGACGATCATAACGGTAGCGCAGGCAAGGAAAGTGTAGAACGCGAGCTTATATGACTTTCCCTGCTCCGCGATCTGGCGCTCGTCATACTTTCCGGGCTTTGTATTCCAGTCGCGCGAGAGCGTAACTATCAGGGCTGCGAGCAGTATTCCAAGTACAACACCCGCACCGATGACGAGGATATCTCCGAATCCGCTGTCCGCTTCGAAAACTTTAAGAGAATAGGTCATCTCCCACTTTCCGTCGCTGAACCACTCCGCGGCTCCGGGGATCGGACCGGCCTCGGGATGCATAGTCAGGAAAGTTTCAAGAACATCCGCGCTGCAGAGATGATCGATCCTGCAGATATACTTCCCGGCAGCGAGCTCCAAAGGCTTCGACTCGATCTTAAGCAATCCGCCGACGGTACTGTAGACGCACCTTCCGGACTCGTCGAGAACGCTGAAGCCGGTCAGGAATCCGGGCCTGTCGTTCTCATACCAGTCAGGGTTAATGACATATTCACCGCTGTTATCTATCTCTATAACTATCTGCGAATACTCCGGAGATGCCTTTCCGTTCTCAACGGTGACTGATGTGCTCAGCTTTTCCCTGAGGCTGCCCTCCGGCATAAATACGAGCATGAGTACAAACACCGCTAAAGATGCCAACACCAGCACTATCGCCGTTTTACTCTTTTTTTTCATATTTGAATTCCTCCTTTGGTAGTTTCCGGAAGCCATTACTGCCTTGCTACGATGACCACTATATCACCCGTCTTACATTATGTCAAGTATAATTTACATTTTATCTTATATTTTTTTCAGAATGTCAGGCAGGCCGAGTTTTCATTAATGTCCTCACATGTTATAATGGAGTTCGGAGGTGCAGAAGATGAAGATCAAAGTTACGGACAAGTCCTTCGCGGAAGTGCTCGCGCTCCCGAAGACGGCGCATAAAAAACCCATGAGGCAGCTGGCGGTATGGAGAAAGCTCATCGCTTCGCTCTCGCAGAAAGAACTCAAAGAGATCGATTTTACATACGAAGAAGGATCGGAGATGCCCGGGAAAAACGAGCCCTCACTGATCCTGATGAACCATTCGAGCTTTACCGACCTGCAGATAGTAGGCACGCTCTTCAGGGACCGCCCCTACAATATCGTCTGTACCAACGACGGCTTTGTCGGCAAGGAAGGCCTGATGCGCGCGATCGGCTGCATCCCCACAAAGAAGTTCATTCCCGAGTCCGCGCTCGTAAAAGACATGCACTACGTGCTGCACGCGCTCAAGAGCAATGTAGTCATGTTCCCCGAGGCCAGCTACAGCTTCGACGGCACCGAAACGCCGCTCCCGAAGAGCCTTGGGAAATGCGTGAAGCTCCTCAAAGTCCCCGTTATCATGATAAAGACCGAGGGCGCGTTCCTGCGCGACCCTCTCTACAATAATCTTCAGAAGCGCAAGGCAAAAGTGAGCGCGAAGGTTTACCGCCTGCTCTCGCCCGAAGAGATCGAAGGCATGAGCGCCGAAGAGATCAATGCAAAACTCGCCGAAGCCTTCCGCTACGATCACTGGAAGACGCAGTACGAGCACGGCGTCACCGTCGACGAGTCTTTCCGCGCCGACGGCCTGAACCGCGTGCTCTATAAATGTCCGAAGTGCAGCACCGAGGGCCGGATGCTCGGCAAAGGCACCGTGATAAAATGCCTCGCCTGCGGCGACGAGCACGAACTGCTGCCCGACGGAACGCTGAAGAACAAGGCCTCCGGAGATACCCGCTTCCGCTTCGTGTCCGACTGGTACCGCTGGGAGCGCGAATGCGTGCGCAAAGAGCTCGAGAGCAATGAATACAGCCTCTGCATAAATGTGGACATCATGGTCCTCGCCGACTTAAAGAGCATGTACAGAGTCGGAAGCGGCCATCTGACGCACACGAAGGACGGCTTCGACCTCAACGGCTGCGAAGGCGCACTCGAATATCACCAGAGCGCGGCCGCATCCTACAGTCTCTACGCCGATTATTTCTGGTACGAGATCGGAGACGTCATCGCGATCGGAGACAAAGATATGCAGTATTACTGCTTCCCAAAGGATAAGACAGTGAACGTGGCAAAAGCCAGACTTGCCGCGGAAGAAGCATACAAGCTCCGAAACCATAAATCCTGACAAAAGAAAAAGGTCAGCGCCACACCGTGGCCTGACCTTTTATTATGCAGTTTAGTGATTGCCTGAGGATTAGTCGAGCAGTATCAGCTCTTTATAGAACTCAGCATAATCTTTTCTCTTATTCTTCGTAAATTCGATCGCGGTACGGGGATGCTGGTTTAAGAGGCCGGTCATCAGGTACTGAAGATCGTAGCCCCAGACGGTTCCCTCCTCTTTCAGCTTGTTCATGTAGTATTCCACAAACTTGAACGCCTCGAATTCCTTGTACTTCGGATTCTTCAGGAAGCCGAGCAGGAGTTCCATCGCGCAGTTGCCCGCTCCGCGTCCCATCGAAGCGTAGGTCGCGTCGAGATAATCCACGCCGTCGCCGACAGCCTCGATCGTGTTCGCGAACGCGAGCTGCTGGTTATTGTGAGCGTGAACGCCGAGCTTCTTGCCGTATTTCTCCGCATATTCGCGGTAAACATCGCATACGCGGGACATCGTCTCGGGATAGAGCGCACCGTAGGAATCCACGATATAAATGACATCAACCGACGAATTGCCGAGCAGGTCGAGCGCTACCTTGATATCCGACTCCTGGACATTCGAGATCGCCATGATATTGCAGCTGACCTCATAGCCCTTCTCCTTCGCGTCCTCGATCATCGCTATCGCCGCGGGCATCTGGTGAAGATAAGTCGCAACGCGGATCATATCGATCGGGCTCTCGCTCTTCTTCAGGATATCGTTCTGGTAATCGCAGCGTCCGACATCGGCCATTACCGCTATCTTCGGGCCCTTCGTCTGATCGCCCACGATCGCGCGGATATCGTCGTCCGAGCAGAACTTCCACTTTCCGAATTTCTTCTCGTCGAACATCTCCTTCGAGCACTTGTACCCGAATTCCATGTAGTCCACGCCGGCTTTGATATTGGTCTCATAGAGAGCCTTTACGAATTCATCCTTGAAGAAGAAATCGTTTACCAGGCCGCCGTCTCGCAGCGTCGCGTCGATGACCCTGATGCCGGGTCTGTAGCTCATTAATTGCGTCAGTTCTTTTTCCATACAGCTTTCCTTTCATAAGTCCCGGCATAGGTCCGGGCTCATCTTTCCGAACAGCTTATGCCTCAAATCCGTTGGGGTTATTCGACTGCCAGTTCCAGGCGTCCCTGCACATGTCCTCGATGCCGTACTGCGCCTCCCAGCCGAGCTCGTTCTTAGCGCGCGTAGCGTCTGCGTAGCAAGCGTCGATGTCGCCGGGGCGGCGGGCCGTGATAACATAGGGAACCTTAACTCCGGTCACCTTCTCAAATGCATTTACCAGGTCGAGCACGGAGTAACCTGTGCCTGTTCCGAGATTGTAAACGCGGGTTCCGGGATTGTCGGCGAGTTTCTTAATAGCCTTTACATGGCCGAGCGCGAGGTCCACAACGTGGATGTAATCGCGTACGCCTGTGCCGTCGTGTGTCTTGTAATCATTGCCGAATACATTAAGATGATCGAGCTTGCCGATAGCCACCTGAGTGATGTAGGGCATGAGATTGTTCGGGATTCCGTTGGGGTTCTCGCCGATCCTGCCGCTCTTGTGAGCGCCGATGGGATTGAAGTAGCGAAGAAGGATGACGTTCCACTCTTTGTCCGCCTTCTGCATATCCGTAAGGATCTGCTCGAGCATCGACTTGGTCCAGCCGTAAGGATTCGTGCAGACGCCCTTCGGGCACTCCTCCGTGATCGGTACGAATGCGGGATCGCCGTAAACCGTGGCCGACGATGAGAATACGATGTTCTTTACGCCGTGGTCCCTCATGGACTGCACGAGTGTCAGCGTACCGCCGATATTGTTGTCATAATACTCGATAGGCTTGACCGTCGACTCGCCGACCGCCTTTAATCCTGCGAAATGGATAACGCTGTCGATCTTATTCTCCTCGAAGATCCTGTCCATCGCCTGTCTGTCGCGGATGTCCGCCTCGTAAAACTTGATCTGTCTGCCTGTCAGCTCCTCGATGCGCTTAAGGCTCTCTCTGCTGGAATTGCTCAGATTGTCGACGATCACGGCCTCATAGCCTGCGTTATACAGCTCAACCACAGTGTGGCTTCCGATATAACCGGCTCCGCCTGTTACCAAAATGCTCATTTCAACTTCCTCCGTTAACTAAATCCTGTTATACACCTTATACTGTCCTGCTCCGGACGCGCTCGGGCGCGACCGTTTTCCTCTTACTTTTAAACCCTGAATGGCATGCTTGTCAATAGATAATCGTGGCGAAACCATGAATTATCCTGCCCGTTACTGCTCTCCGACCCTGTATACCCTGCCTTCGTACGGCTGCATCGTCAGGAATCTCGAGAACTTCTCACTGCCGTGAGTTCCGAGGATAATGTGCCCTTT
>CAMZAI010000110.1 GCA_947304065.1 uncultured Clostridia bacterium
GCGCAGAAGGTGGTGAGCTTGTAATCCTGTATCTTCTGCAAAAGGTTGGTCGGGATGAATTTCTTCATGTCATAGCAGAAAACGGTGGCTCCGGCGATCCACTGGCCGTAAATCTTGCCCCATCCGAACTTTGCCCATCCGGAATCCGAAACGCTCATGTGGAGCTTGTTCTCCTGAACGCACTGCCAGTATTTCGCGGTAACGATGTGTCCTAAGGGATGCAGATAATTGTGGGTAACCATCTTGGGCATGCCCGTGGTACCCGATGTGAAATATATCTGCATGATATCGTGATTATGCGTAGCCTCATCGCCTGTCGGGCGCTCGAGAACATCGCTCTGCGCATCCATTCCGTCATGGAGGTTCAGCCAGCCCTCGCGGTGCCCGTTTGCCAGCATGATGTTCCTGACCGTGGGTGCCTCGGGCAGGGTGTTCTGTATCTGGGTAACGACAAAATCGTCGTCGAGCGCGATGAACATCTCGATGCTCGCGGCGTTCGCGCGGTAAACGAGGTCATGGGTGGTCAGCTGCAGCGTTCCGGGAATAATGATCGCACCGAGCTTGATGAGAGCGGTCGCGCAGATCCAGTACTCGTAGCGGCGGCGCAGGATCATCATTACAACGCTTCCCTTGTGAATGCCGAGCGTTTTGAAATAATTCGCGGCCTTATTCGAAAGCCTGCTCATATCGGCAAAGGTGAAGACCTTCTCCTCGCCGTTGTCGTCGCACCAGACGAGAGCGCGGTTTTCGGGCTTTTCCTTGGCCCAGCCGTCGACTATGTCCCAGCCGAAATTGAAGTTTTCGGGAACGTTAACCTTGTAATTCGCTTTGAAGTCCTCGTACGAGTCGAACTCCGTACGGGGCAGGAATTTCTCTAACATAATCTTTACTTCCTCATTTCTTTTTTATGCGTTTATCTGCGAATAGCGCAGCTATTCGCAGATAAACGTAATAAACGTTCCGGGTTTGTCTCCTCCGCATCTTTGTCCGTGGGGGATGCGGGGATCGAAGTAGATACTGTCGCCCTCTTCGAGCAGGATCTCTTTATTGCCCAGAGTAACTATTATCGAGCCCTCGGTCACGAGGTTGAACTCTTCGCCGCCGTGGGTAACGAGCTCGGCGGGCTTGTCTGAAGGAGCGATAGTAACCTGCAGGGGCTGCATCTTCTTCTTGGTGAATCTGAACGCGAGGTCCTTAAACACATAGCCGGGGATTCTTTCGATGATCTGGCCCTGTCCCTTGCGGACGACATGATAAGTGTCGAGCTTCGCGGCCTCGCCGGTAAGGATCTCCGCAAAATCCACGTTGCACTTGCGCGAGATCTCATAGATCACGCTGATCGGGATATTCTTTCCCGACGCCTCATATTCCTTATAGGTATCGGCATCGATGCCGAGCAGACCGGCGAATTCCTCCTGCGTATAACCGCAGGCGTCCCTCAGACCGGCTATTCTTTCAGCTATTTCTTTGATCTCATCAACCATATGAAAATCTCCTCTTTTTTAAGAAACGATTTTTCACTTTAATACATTAAAGTAGAGTATATCGCATCGTTTATGTTTTTGCAAGTCTCAATCACAGCAATGCCGCGGCCACAATGCCTGCGAATACCAGTCCCGCGCAGACCAGTTTGTGCAGGAGTCCCTCTTCCTTGAAGAAAAGCCTGCCGCCGAGTATCGTAACGATGCAGCTGCTCTGCTTGATGAGCGTCATGACCGTAACCTTGCTCTCCGGATATCCGTTCGCGATGAACAGGCATCTGTCGGCCACTACGAAAAGTATCGCGAGCACCCATATCCAGCCGTTTTTCACGGATTCCTTCCAGCGTATGCCCGGTCTCCTGATAATGATGTAGAGCAGGTAGTAGATCACCAGGAAGAGCATGTACCAGAACTGCAGCTGCCCGTCTGTCAGGTCGTCTCCCGACATCAGTATCTTGTCGAGGAGTCCCGATAAAGCGTTGAAAAAGCAGGATATCACGACAAAAACCACATATTTTGCGGAAGTCTTCTTCTCTTCGTCCTTCTTCGCGTTCCACAGCCTCAGGAGCAAGAGTCCGGCAAGAACGAGCACCAGTCCGGTCACCTGTCCCGGTCCCATATGCTCATGGAGTACGAGCACTCCGAGCAGCATCGCGAATATCAGACGCATCTGGTCGAGCAGTCCGTACACTCCGACCGGCATGTTCTTTACGGCCGTAAAGCCCGCGATCCACGCGATAAAGATGATCAGCGACTTGACCGCTATCAGGCCGAGCGTTGCTGCGGGTACCCCGAAAGCATTCCGTATCTCGACAGATACCAGCAGAAACGATATGAAAGTATATAAAAACAGGACCTCTATCGTGGTCGATGTCTCAAGCGCTTTTTTCTTGAAGACCTCGCGCAGGCCCTTGCTGATACCGTAGATCAGCACCAAAATTATCCAAACCATAAACCTTTAAGGCACACGTTGGGGATGCCGCAAAAGCGTCATCCCCATACACAGCATTATGCCCATTCATCCTGATCTTTTGATTTCCTGATACTTACGAGCACTCCGCGGTAATCGTTAACGAACCACTCGCCCGTCGATTTCTTCGTACGAAGGAAGATCGGTCTCAATCCGTCGGCTCCGCCGGACTCAAGATAGAGTGTGATGTAGCCGTCGTCATAATTCTCCTTGCTGTAGGTACTCTCGGTAACCTCGATCTTGTAAGGAGTCGAAGGAGTGTAGTTGTTCTCGGGAGTTGCTCCTTCAAAATACGAACGCGCGATATAATTGCGGCCCTCGGAGAACTGTCCTTTGATGAACTGTCTGTCGCTCTCGGAGAAGGTATTGGGACCGTTTAAGAAATCGAGCATCTTCTCGCCCTCTTCGAAATTGGTCGAGCATACGTCCAGCGCGATAACAGCAAGCGCAGCCGTTGCGTAATAATCTGTGAGCTTCGCCTCGGGAAGCGCCTTCAGCTCTTCGAGCGTCTCGGGAAGCTTTTCGAACTTGAACTTCTTTGTCTTATTGTTAACTGCCTTCTTAATGCCGTCCTTAGCCTTGTCCGTAAGGTCGTTCACCGCATGATTGATCGATGACGCAACATTCCCTTTCGCATTGCTGACAGAGCTGCTGATAGCGTTGGAAACACCGTTCTTCGCCGCTCTCTTCAAGACGTCAATAATACTCATAACCGCAACTTCCTCCTAAAACTTAATATTTGTCGTAAGCGCATGATACCTTGCGCCGTAAGAGCCTTCCGTAACCGGCCTCGCCCTTAAACTCACCGTCCTCGTAAACAACGGCTCCGCGGGACATCGTGAGTACCGGATAACCCTTGAGCTTCATGCCCTCATATATAGTATAATCAATGTTCGAATGCATTTTGTCAACCGTAATCGTAAACTCCTTTTTGGGGTCATAGAGCACGATATCGGCGTCCAGACCGGGCTCGATCGCGCCCTTCGTATCGCATCCGAATATCTTCGCGACGTTGTATGAGCACAGCGCAACCGCGCGCTCGAAGGAGATCATGCCCTTGTTCGCGGCGTTCAGCATGTAAGGGTACATGTTCTCGATGCCCATCACGCCGCAGGGAGCGAGCGTGAAGTCCTTTTTGCCCCAGTCCTTCTCGAAGGTCTGCGCGGGACAATGATCCGTGGCGATCGTATCGATGACGCCGCGGCTGACACCCTCCCAGAGCGCTATCTGGCTCTCTTTGCCCTTCATTGGAGGCGAACAGATGAACCTGATGCCGTCGGGGCGCTTGAACACTTCATTCGTGAACGCGAGGTAATGCGGGCAGGTCTCGGCGTAGACCGGAATGCCCTCCGCACGTGCTTTCGCGATATATTTTGCTCCCGCTTCGTTGCCCAGATGCACGATGTAGATCGGAGCGCCCGCAGCGCGCGCAAGCGTTACTGCGCGGATGTCCGCTTCCTCCTCGGCGATCTCGGGACGCGAAAGATAATGATACCAGACGTCCGTAAGTCCTTCCTTCTTAAACTCCTCGCGGTTCGCTTCCACGATGCCGTGGCTCTCGGCGTGTACCGTGATCAGCACCTTTTCTTTTGCGGCACGCTGTAAGAGCTCGAAGAGCGCCTTGTCGTCCAGTCCGAACGCGTAGGTCATATAAGCCTTGATGCTCGGGAATCCCTGCTTCGCCATCTCAGCCACTTCGTTGAGTCTGGCTTCGTTTACCTCGCTGATGCCGCCGTGGAACGCGTAGTCCACGCAGGCCGCGGGCTCCGCAAGGCGGTTCCTGTCCGCGATCTCCTCAAGCATCGGCTTTCCCTTCTCCTGAAGTGTGTAATCGAATACGGTCGTGGTCCCGCCGCAGGCAGCGGCTCTCGTTCCTGACTCGTATCCGTCGGCGCTGAAGGTCTTTCCCATCGCCATCTCGAGATGGGTATGGGCGTCGATCGCGCCCGGGAGCACATAAAGTCCGCCCGCATCGATGGTCTTTGAAGCAGTCTTGCCATCGAGCCCCTTTCCTATGGCGGCTATTTTGCCGTTCCTTACAAGCACATCGCCCTTAAAGGATCCTCCGGCATTGATTATCTTTCCGTTTTTGATAAGGATTTCCACAAAAACACCTCCACTCCGCATAATAATATCATTCGCTTCCCGCCGGAAGCAGCGCATCTTTTGTATATACGATACCCGCGTTCCAGAGCAGCCAGCCCTTGTAACCCGAGTCATAGACCGCCTGGATCTGGTCGCGCACCTCTTTCTTGCCGTAGTCCAGATGATGCTTTACCCACGAAGCCGTAAAATCCTGAAGCCAGGGGCGTACCTCGGCTTTGTTGCCGACCGTGTCGTCGATCATGTAAAGGACCTTCCTCGAATCGAGCATCGCGTTGTATACCAGCTCGTAAGGATGGCAGTCCGGGTAATCGAGATTGTAGTAGCCGTTCGCGTAATGGGACGGGTATACCATGGGGCAGAGATAATCGAGATACTGCGCCATGCGGTAATAGCTCTGTCCTACGATCTTCGCGTCGATCGAGCTCGTGATGACCGCGCCGAACAGGTCGCACGACACGAAGCATCCGAGGGGCTTTACCTCTTCGCAGAGCTTCTTTATGCCGTTCGAGATCGCGTCGATCTTCGATACCTCATTGACGATGTCGCCGTAATCGTAGCTCTCGGCTCCTAAGTTTCCCTTGTCGGTAGGAAAACGGATGTAGTCGAGATTTACCTCGTCAAAACCGTCTTCCGCGCAGCATTTGCATACTTCGATGATATAGTCCCAGGCCTCGTCGTTATAGGGATTCAGCCATGTATAACCGGTATTGTCCTTGTAGAGCTGGCCGTCGGTCTTGTAAATGCACAGATCGGGCCTCGACTTGCTGATCACGGGATCCTTCATCGTTACGACACGGGCGATGACGTAAATGCCCATGCCGTGCAGGCGGTCAAGGAACTGATGCACATCGCTGATGGTCCATGAAAGCGCCTTGGCTTCCTTTGCTATCGGCGAATTCATCTGGTATGAGATCGAACCGTAGTCGGATTTGATATCGACAACGACCGTGTTCAGCTCTGTCGCCTCGATGAGTTTCAGCGCATCCTCTAGCTTTGAATTGAATTTCTGCGCCGAAAGATAGATTCCTCTTGAATCGACGCGGGTTCTCGTATCCACGAAATCCTTCATCCAGACTTCTCCGTCGAGGTTGTCGTAGATCGATTCGACTTCGCCGGGCTCATCCTTGGGGCTGTACCAGAGGCCGTAAATACCTGTCTCCGCAGCAGCTCCGGTGAGGTCCGCCTCGCCGTCTCCTCCCATCGCCTCGGCAAATGATGTCGGCGTGGGCGACGCAGCTGCGTCCGGATCCTGTTCCTTCATCGCTCCCGAGTAGTATTTCGCGGCGATATAGCCTCCGAAGCCCATTCCGCACGCGAGCACCACGACAAGGATTATCGCGAGTATCCTCCCGAACGAAGGCGGACGTCCTCCGCGGCCGCTGCCGTAATCTATATACATGTCGCTCTTTCTCATGTATTATCTTCTTCCTTCCATTGCATCGTAATTGGGCGTGCTCGATGACCTGCCCGTCTGCTTCTCTCCGACAGACTCGTGCTTTAAGTGCTTTTCGAGCCTGCAGAAAATATTTACCACATCGGGGTCGAAGCTCTTTCCGCTCTCTGCCCTGATGATCTCTATCGCCACTTCGTGCGTATATCCCGGCTTGTAGCAGCGTTCGCTGACTATCGCGTCATAGGTGTCCACCACGGCCATGATACGCGCCGCGAGCGGGATGTCGGTGCCCGCAAGACCGCAGGGGTAGCCGCTTCCGTCCCACTTCTCATGATGGTAATAAGCTATGTCGATCGCCATCTTGATGAAGCCGTTCTGCGAGTTCTTCGCGTAGATCCCGTTCAGCGTCTCGACTCCGGCCACGGTGTGCATCATCATGATCGATCTCTCACGTCCGGTCAGATGGCCCTCCTTTAACAATATCTTGTCCGGGATCGCCATTTTGCCGATATCGTGGAGCTTCGAAGCGATCTCGATGGTATTGATGAAATCGCTGGTGATCAGCTTCTCGTATTTGTGCGTGAGCGAAAGGCCGGTCGCGATCAGACGGCAGTTTTTCGAGATATTTACCAGATGCATTCCGGTTCCGTCATCTCTGTCCTCGGCGAGCGCGGCGATCGCGAGCGCCATGTTCTTGCGCTCTTCCTCGATCTGATGCAGCTGCTGGTTGACAAGCCTGTGCAGCTTCTTGTTATTGATCGAGAGCTCCTTCTGCATCTCGAAATTGCGCAGATGAGTCTTTAAGCTCATCAGCACCTCGGTACGCTCAAACGGCTTCGTGATATAATCCACCGCTCCGCTCTCGTAGCCCTTAAGCCTGTCCTGAGGCGATGAAAGGCCCGATACGAAAATAACCGGTATATCACGCGTCTTCACGTCCTTTTTGAGGAGTCTGCAGTATTCGTAGCCCGTCATCTGGGGCATCGTGATGTCCATAAGGATGATCTCGGGGAGTTCGGCCTCCACCGCTTTCATCGCAAGCTCAACAGAGGGTACCGGCCTTGCGATATACCCCGCTTCCCTTACGATATCCGCGAGTGTCATAAGATTGGAGACCACATCGTCCAGTATCAGGACGTTCTCCGCATCCGTTCTCTTAAACTCCATATATATCTCCAAGCTCCTTAATGAGCGCCATCGCAAGATCGTATTTCTCCTTGCGGACATTGAGCAGCAGTGAAAATGCCTTGTTCTTCCGCTCCGGATCGTTCTGCGAAATGTAATTCCTGATAGTCGTGGCAAAATTCTCGGCCTTTTCCCAGCTTCCGAGCTCTATGCATATCATAAGCTTCTCGAGGTTGCTCCTCAGTATCGACATGCCATCCTCTTCGTCCATGCCCTCTCCCGCATACTGCGGCACATCCTGCATATCCTCGGCGGTCAGAGCGGGCGCGCTGCCCGAAAGATCGTAGTCTCCGACGCTGATATTCTCTTTTGAAGCTACCGGCAGGGACTTCGAGAATTCGAAGCTTCCCTCGGGGAATGCCACGGGATCCGAAGCCTTCTTATCGCTCTCATGCACCTTCACGGTAAATGAAAACGTGCTGCCCTTGCCTTTCTCGCTGTCCATGCTGATGGTTCCGCCCATCAGAGTCACAAGCTGCTTCGTGATCGCAAGCCCGAGGCCCGTGCCTCCGTAACGTCTCGTGATGGAACCGTCCACCTGTGAGAAGCTCTTGAACAGCTTATCCTTTTCCTCGTCCGAGATACCGATGCCGCTGTCCATTACCATGAAGAACAGCTCGGTCTCTCCGCCTCCGAGCTTATTTGCCGTAAGCTCGATCGCGATCTGTCCCTGTGCTGTGAACTTGATCGCGTTTGAGAACAGGTTGTTGAGAACCTGTCCGAGCCTGAGCTCGTCTCCTATCACGTAATCGGGCACGTTCCTGCTGATGTTTACCATCAGCTTCAGACCCTTTTCATTTATCTTTACGCTGTGGAACGCAAGCTGGTCGTTCATGAATTTCTTCAGCGAGAATTCCGCGTTGACTATCTCGATCTTACCTGCCTCGATCTTCGAGAAATCAAGAATGTCGTTGATGATCTGCGTCATATTGCTGCAGCAGTGCAGGATGATCCCGACGGTCTCTTCCTGCTGCGGCGTCATTTCGGTATTCATGAGGCCTTCGGCCATGCCCTTGATGCCGTTGATCGGGGTTCTGAGCTCATGCGTGATGTTCGCGGTGAACTCGTTTTTCATCTTGTTGGCGGCCTCGACGTCCTCCATCGCCTTACGGTGATTGCGGACCGCGTTGTATCTCTCCGAATCGTTGATCGCGAAAGCCACGATGTTCTCGCCCTCGGTGGCGTCCACAAAACAGCATGTCAGTTTTACCGGATAACAGGTCTTGTTCTGTCTGTAGGCAAAGGTCTGCATATAGTCGCCGCTCTGCCAGGTCACGCCGTTATGTCCGCGATGGATGGCCATCGGAAAGATCTCGGTAATGTTGACCTCGGAAAAGTCCTGATATTCGGTTTCGCTGTACGCGATATCATTTGCATAAACAATACGCCCGTTCCGATCAAAAAGGAAGATCGATTCGCGCGTTTTCTTAAGTACTTCGACCAGTATGCCCAGTACTTTTTCGCTGTATTCCAATACCATTTGACTGTCACCTCCGGAACCGGGGTCTCATTTATTTACAGTATACTTCATGCTCCGTCAATATTCAACTTACTGCTTCTGACGCTTTTCCCGCCCACGTCAAAAAGAAAAAGTAAGTCCATAAATTTTGATTTTTCTGTTGACATTTCACAATATTGCGATGTATAATCACTATAAAAGATGATTACACTTGTGTGGTTGTACAGTACGAGCGACAACAGGAGGTTATATAATGAATTTTAACGTACGTTTAAAGCAGCTGAGACAGAAGAATAAGCTCACGCAGAGTGAACTTGCCGACATTCTGGGATTAAAGCCCACCGCTATCTCGAACTACGAATCCAAGAGAAACGAGCCTTCATTCGATAAGCTCATCGCTCTTTCCAAATATTTCGATGTATCATGTGATTACCTGCTCGGTATTTCCGATGCTTACCTTCCGATCGTAGGCGAGGTTCTCGATAAGGATATCGTTGAATTCTTCAACCTCTACCAGCAGCTGAATTCCGCAAGTGCGGAAGA
>CAMZAI010000111.1 GCA_947304065.1 uncultured Clostridia bacterium
AACAAGACCTCATCGGCGATCCGCATCACGCACTTCCCGACAGGTATCGTTGTTTCCTGTCAGAATGAGCGTTCGCAGTACCAGAACAAGGACAAGGCCATGCAGATCCTGAAGTCCAAGCTCCTTCTCTTAAAGCAGCAGGAGAACCTCAACAAGACCGCCGATATCCGCGGTGAAGTAAAGGACAACAATTTCGGAAGCCAGATCCGTTCGTATTTCCTCCAGCCCTACAAGATGATCAAGGATCTTCGTACGGGCGTGAGCACCGCGAACGCGGATGCGGTACTGAACGGAGACATTGACATTTACATAAACGGTTACCTTAAGTGGCTCAAGCAGGGCTGCCCGCCTTACAAGGGAGGAGATCTTTCCGAGTAAGCCGGCTGCGGGAACGCAGGGAAACAGGAGGTCATATATGGGTAAAATTCAGGTTATCTTTTCGGTGGGACGCGGCAATTATTCCTTTGACAGCTTATACGTGCGCGCTGTCGAGAAAAAGCCCGACATTAAGCTCCTTCCCGGAGCACCCGGGTGCATTTCGGGTCTGGTTGACTTAAGAGGCGAGCTGGTCCCGATACTTGACCTGCACAAAAAGTTCAATACCGGCCTTACCGCGTCTTCGGAGTCGGACGTGATCTTCGTGAACACGGAAGAAGGATGCCTCGGATGCACCGTGGACAGGGTTGTCGAGATCGGCGCGGTAACGGAGGACCTCGAGATCGAGCTCCCTTACCTGATCCGCTCGGCTGCTACCGAGTATGTCGACGAGATCGTCAGCTACAAGGACGGTCTGGTCACCGCGATCAATCAGGACAAGCTGCTGAGCGACGATGAGAAGGCTTCGCTTAAGAAAGTTTTCGACAAGGCAAAGAAAAAGGCCGAAAAGGACGCTGAGAAAAAGGCGGCAAAAGAAGCTGAGAAGGCGGCCGCAGAGGCTGCAAAAGAGGAATGACAATGAATAACGGTCTCAAAAAGGTATTTGCCGTTAAGATCGTAATAGGAAGCATGATCGCGTTCGTTCTGGCTGCGCTCATGCTTACTTCAAATTTGCGCGCGGAGCGCATGAGAAGAAAGACTTCCGATTTCGGGCAGGGCTGGAAGCTGGAGTCCGGCAAGGAAGTGTATCTCGACAGTGTCGGCTCGGGCACATACGGCAGAAGGATCGTATTGTCAAAAAATCTGCCCAAACAGCTTGAGCTCGGCGAGGATCTGTGCTTTGCAAGCTACAATTCTAATTTCGACGCTTATATCGACGGCGAGCTCGTTTACTCGTATCATACGGGTGAGAACCTTACGGGTAAGGGCTACGGAGTCGCATATCACTATATCAGCATGAACCCCCTGTACGCCGGGAAACAGGTCACTTTTATCATGTCTCCCGTACTTGACAGCGGCAAAGGCGGCAGGCTGGGCCTCATGTGCCTTGAGAGCTTCAGGAGATACCAGAAGCGTTTTTCACGCGCCAACAGAATGGCGTTCCAGCTTTCAAACAGCATGATAATCATAGGTTTCCTGCTGCTGCTCATCTGCGGATTTGCTCCGTTCGGACAGAACAGGAAGGCTGCGGTCACGCTGGGCATTTCCACGATGATCAACGGCTTCTGGCTGTCGAACGATACCGGAATGTGGCGTCTCTTATTCGGAGATGTGCTCTTCTGCCGTCTGATCGACCACATATTCATGCATATCTGGATCGTGCCGATGCTGCTGCTCGCGTATTACATCACAAAGGAGCGCAACAGGCTCTATCCGAAGCTTATTATCGCCGCTGCTGCGGTTGATATCGCTGCTTTCCTGATCCTCAGATACGCGTTCGGCTGCGACATGGCAAACCTTACGCCGATCATGATGGTCTACTACGCGGTTGAAGCTGCGATAGGCTGCGCGATGCTCGTGAACAACAGGCGCTTCTGCGACAATCTTAAGATCCCGACAGGGACCAAGCTGCTTGTGGCGGGCTTTATCACGATGGCGGGATGTCTTATCGTGGATTCTGCGATCTATATAGGCGGCGTCAGGAACGGCGCGGGCCGCGGAAGATTTTCACGTATCGGTCTGATAACGTTCTTCGTGCTGACGGTCATTACGCTGATCCGCAACTGGACACAGGAGAAAAAGGAGATGAGGCGCGACCGCTTCATCAACAAGATGCTTCAGTATTCGATCATTACCAGCGATCCCGAATTGAGCGTTCACACAATGATGGAATATGTCGGAACCGAGTTTGGAGCCGACCATGTATATATCTACGAGAACAGACATGACGGAACCTTCCACAATACCTACGAATGGTTCCGCGATGGGCATGCGATGAGTCCGGATATTCCGGATTACAGCGATCTGTCAGACCGGAGTGTTCTCGATGAAGCCTCGAAGATCCTCGCGAAGGAACACAGGCTGGTATTCCCCGATGTAGAAGAGCTTAAGGACAGCGATCCCGTACTCTATGAGCTGTTTAAGAGCCTGAACGTCAGGAGAATGGTCGTAGGACCTCTCGAATACGGCGGAGAGCTGATCGGACTGTTCGGAGTCGACGACATGCCCGCAGACAGATGCGCGGAGCTCGGCGACACCATCTGGCTGATCTCGTATTTCGTTACACAGCTGCTCGTACAGCGCAATGAGAAGCGCAATCTCGTGCGCTACAGTTTCTTCGATACGCTTACCGGGATACGCAACAGGCGCGGTCTCGAAGAATTCGAGAAAAACAGCGGACGCGTATATCCTTACGGTTTCCTGATGTGCGATATCAACGGTCTGAAGAACGAGAACGATACCTACGGTCACGAAGCCGGAGACAGACTGATCACCGACATTGCGTCGAGCCTGACCGCTGTTTTCGGAGACACGAACGTATTCCGTATCGGCGGAGACGAGTTCGTTGCATATTCGTTCGTACCCATGGAAGAAGAATTTGACGCACAGATAAAGAAGGTGCGCGAACTGTTCGAGGCGAAGAACCGCAGCGCTTCGATAGGCTATGTATTCACGAAGGATCCTTCCGTATCGCGCGAGGAGGTAAAGGAACAGGCCGACTCGCTGATGTACGGCGAAAAAGAGAGATACTATTCGGGACGCAGGGACAGAAGAAGATAGTTTCGTATTGCAAATATTTAAAGAGGAGGTATGGGCATGAAAAGAGCGCTGATAGTTGCTATCGACCTCGTTATCATGGGTCTTATACTCTTCTTTATTGTTCAGTACGCAAATACAAAAATGCGCGAGAGCAACGAGAGCGTTATTGAAGCTTTCGGCAAAATGACCGTAACGGCGGAGCAGATCATCACCAACTATCTGGAGGATGAGCAGCATCTCTGCGACATTTGGACAAACTTCATCAACAGGTCTGCGGAGGCCGGAGAGCCCATGACCGCAGAGGACGCGATCTCGTATATCAGGAAGGCCAAGATCTCACCGAGCATTTACGGTCATCTGATATTCCCGGAGAGAGCTGACATGAGCGGAATCTCCACCCATCCGAAGGCGACGGGATCCGATGATTACAGAGTTTCGTACCGCAATATCAATCTTTTTGACAATCTTTCCGAGGTGAGCAGCGTCGACGGCGTTATCAATCTCACGAGGGCGTATACAAATCCGCAGAACGGAGTTCAGTCCATAGCGTTCATGAATTTCGTCACGATCCTCGACGAAGACTCAGGGGAGCTCAAAGAGGCGCTCCTGATGCGCGTTGAGCCTGTGAGCATGCTCGAGGACAAGCTCGTGTTCCTTAACGGTGATTACGAGAGCGTCGAAATATCGATCATCAACAGGGAAGGCGACTATGTCGTTCACGGAAAGTCGCTGAAGAACAGCAATTTCTTTGAATTTTTCAAGTCCTACAACGAGGCTTCGGCTGAGGAATACAATAAAACGATCGAGCAGGTCACGTCCGGTACCGGTACCATGAGCATGCTCAATTCGAAGGGCGAAGAGTGCGTGATCTCATATACGCCCCTGTCGGTCATGAAGAGCTGGTTCCTTCTGGCTTACATCCCTGCGGGAGAGCTGGCGGTGAACACGGTCGTTGACTGGCTGCTGCTGGGCATAGTGGTCCTGGGACTGCTCGTACTGCTCGCATTTAACCTGCTCATGCTGATGTTCTACAACAGGAAGCTGGCGGAAGCCGCCGCGGATGCCAATCAGGCCAACGCGGCGAAGTCGCACTTTCTTTCCACGATGTCCCACGATATCCGTACTCCGATGAACGCGATCCTGGGACTCAACGAGATGGTTCTGCGCGACAGCCGCGACGAAGAGATCACGGCGTATTCCGAGAGCATCAGGACTGCCGGCAAAACGCTGCTCGGCCTGATCAACGATATCCTCGATTTCTCGAAGATCGAAGCGGGAAAGATGGATATAATCAATGTCGATTACAGCTTTGTTTCGATGCTGAACGACCTTGTGAACATGGTCCAGGGAAAGGCCGAGGAAAAAGGACTCGCGTTTAATCTTGACGTGGACAGGGATATCCCGATGATCCTGAACGGAGACGAGATACGCATTAAGCAGATCATCACGAATATCCTTTCGAATGCGGTAAAATATACGAAGGAAGGATCGATCACATTCAAGGCGGGTTTTGAAAAGATCGAAGACAAGCCCGATTCCGTAAAGCTGAAGATCAGCATCAGCGATACGGGAATAGGCATTAAGCCCGAGGATCTCAAGCGCTTGTTTGTGGCCTTCGAACGTATCGAGGAAAAGAGGAACAGGAATATCGAGGGAACCGGACTCGGCATGACGATTGCCCAGAGTTTCCTCATGATGATGGGCAGTCATCTCGAAGTGGAGAGCGAATACGGAAAAGGTTCCGTATTCTCATTTGAACTCGAGCAGGGCGTAAAGAGCTGGGAGCCCGTGGGCAGTTACGAGGACGCCTTCAGGCGTTCTGTTTCCGAAAGACAGAAGTACCGCGAGAGATTTATTGCGCCTTACGCGAAGGTTCTGGTGGTGGACGACACCCCGGTCAATCTGACCGTTTTCCAGAGCCTGCTCAAGCGCACGAAGATACAGATAGATACCGCGACGAGCGGCGACGAGTGCATTTGCCTGTACCGCCGCAAGCACTACGACATCATTTTCCTTGATCATATGATGCCGGACAAGGACGGCATCGAGACGCTGAAGGAGATGAAGGAGATCACGGATACCCCGAACGGTGAGACACCTGTAGTATGCCTTACCGCGAACGCGATATCGGGTATGCGTGAGATGTATATAAAGGCCGGCTTTGACGATTACATCACGAAGCCCATCGATCCCGACAGGCTCGAGCCGATGCTTATGCAGTATCTGCCGAAGGGCAAGATCGCGCCCGCGCCCGATGAGGACGAAGAGGACGATTACTTCATTCCCGATTTCATCTTTAAGCTCGACGAGCTCGATGTGAACTCGGGTCTGATCCACTGCGGAAACCGTGAGTCCTACATGATCACGCTGAAGATGTATCTTGACGCGGCTTCGAAGAACGCAGAGGATATCGAGAAATACTGGGCGGTCAGGGATATAAAGAACACGACGGTCAAGGTGCATGCCCTGAAGAGCACCTCGCGCGTGATCGGCGCCCTGAAGCTCGGAGATTTCGCGGCGCGGCTTGAAAAGGCCGGGGATTCGGGAGATACCGCGACTCTGGACAATGAGCTCGGCGAGCTTCTTGCACGTTACAGAAAGCTGGCTGAGGAACTTGCGCCTCTTAATGAAGCGGACGGAGAAGACGCGGACGACGGCCGTCCCGTCATTTCCAAGAAGGATATGAACGAGGCGTATGCCGCGCTTTCGGAATTCTGCGCGTCGTTTGATTACGACAGCGTGGTACACATCGTGGAGTCGCTCGGCGCATACAGATTCCCCGAAGAGGAAGCCACGCGCTTTGACGCTATCAAAAAAGCCGTCGACAATTTTGATTATGACCTGATACCGGGAATACTGTCAGGGGGAGAAGATAATGGCCACTAGGATACTATTGATCAGCAGCGGAAGCGGTTTTATGGTGGACGCGCTTAAGTCGAACCTGAAGAAAACAGGTTTTTTGATCGTACAGTCCGAACCCGAAGTCCAGAGCATTGAGGCTGCCAAAGAAGAGGCGGACCTTATCCTGGTCTTTGCGGGTGAGTACGTGTACAATTCGGCGGATGCGCTTGTTTACCTGATGGACATCAGCAGGGACGAGGAGCGCCCCGTCTGCCTGATAGGCTACGACGACGAGCTCGGCGAGATCAAGAAATACATTCCGGAAACCTACATCAAGAAGGAGATCAGACGCCCCTTCGACGCGAAATACGTTGCCGAGGGCTTAAAAGCCATTGCCGCGGCAGTTGAGGAAAAGCGTGCGGGCAAGCATATCCTGCTCGTGGATGACGATACGACTTTCCTGAAGATGATCCAGGGATGGCTTTCGGAGAAATACAGGATAACCGCTGTAAAGTCCGGTATCCAGGCGATCACTTACATGGCGAACCACAAGCCCGACCTGATCCTTCTCGACTACGATATGCCGATCACCCCGGGACCGCAGGTTATGGAGATGATCAGGAGCGAGTACCATTACAGCGATATTCCGATCATTTTCCTCACGGGCAAGTCAGACCGCGAGAGCATAATGAACGTTATGCGCCTCAAGCCTCAGGGCTACTTCTTAAAAACAATGCCGCGCGATGCGATCGTCGAGGCTATCGATAAATATTTTTCAGAGCACAGATGGGACGGCATGTAAGGCTTTAGTCCCGGACAGGAGGCTGAATGAAGAACAGAATAAGAAGGATTGCGGCGCTGCTGCTTGCCGCGGTTATGATCCTCGGACTGACGGCGTGTGCCGGCAAGAAAAAGAGCGCCGAATTCAAACCGGCTCTTTCAAAAGACACACAGTGCTCGCTGAAGGTTGCGGGTTCCTACTCCAATTTCGAAGCCCTCGAGAGCGAATTCGAGCGATTCTATGAGTATTATCCCAATGCGAGCCTCAGCTACGTATATCTGGACGATTACTATAATACGATCGGGAGCGCGATCGCGAGCGAAGAGGCGCCCGATATCTTTACCACGACGTCCTCGATGCTTTCCGACGAAAAAATGAACACGCTCTTTGAAAATGCGGAGAATCTTGCGGATCCGGCCCTGAAGATCGATCTGGATTGCATTCGTGAAGGCGCGATGCGGACCACCGCGAACGGAGAAGTGCTCATGCTTCCCATTTTCACAAGAACATACGGAATGCTTGTGAACATGGATATCTTCGAGAAGAACGGGCTGAAGGTTCCCGGAAATTACGCAGAGCTGGTCGAAACCTGTAAGAAGCTCATCGCGGCAGGCTATAAATATCCCATCATGGGAGCGAACGGCACCACGGTGGCCGGAATGTATTACGCATTCGCATTTCCGATGTTCAGCAGCACCGTAATGAAGAATAAGGATTCGCTCGATGCTCTCAATGCGCTTGACAGCAGTGCCGGAGAGCTGATGAGGCCCGCACTTGAGAGGCTGAAGGCCTTTCTGGATGCCGGTTATATCGATCCGGCTGTCTGCGCGGAGCAGATATCCGATGATTACAATGCGGTCATCATGCGCTTTTTCGAGGGAGATGTACCCATGATGCTCGGCGGCGGCGACATGGTTTCGGGTACCGCGAAGAGAGAGAGCAAGTCGGAAGCATTTACGGCAAATCCTTTTAAATACAAGTTCTATGTAGTGCCGGCAGGTGACGAAGGCGGATATTTCCTCGATACGGTCAACATGTTCTTCACCGTTAACAAGAACAGCGCGAATCTGGACATGACCAATGAATTCATCAGATTCCTCACAAGCGAGAAAGAACTTGGAAATATGGCTGCGATCAAGCGACTTACCCCTCCGACCGATGACTTTTCACTTGATGAAGTATATTCATCCCTTGAGGGATTTCCGAAGGAGCGTACCTTCACTTCCCGGGAGACCGGCATCAACGATGCGGTCAATGCCGAGTTCCGCAAAGCAACTTATAAGATCGCTAACGGCGAAATGACCGTTGACGAGGCGATTGCCGCATTCGGAACCCTGAACGCGAAATAAAACTGACAGATGAGGAAGTCGTATATGGAAGAACGCGTAGTTGTTGTTGACGATGATGCGATCATACTGAGAAATGCGAACACGGTGCTCGCGGAAGCCGGCTTTAAGGTGACATGCCTGAAAAGCGGAAGGCTGCTGCTGGATTACGCTCAGAAGAACGCGATCGACATGCTGCTGCTCGATATCAGGATGCCTGATATGGACGGCTTTGAGACCATGAGACTCCTGCGTGAATGGGAAAATGAGAACGGAAAGCCTGAGACTCCCGTAATATTCTTCACGGCCAATGATGACTGTGCTTCCGAGGCAAAAGGCCTGTCGCTCGGAGCGATGGATTTCATCAGAAAGCCTTTCATTGCCGAGGTTCTGACACTCCGTGTAAGGCACCTGCTCGATCTGATCAGGCTGCAGCGCGACCTTCACGCTGAGGTGGTGCGCAAGACCGCCGAGGTTGAAGGACTTTCGCTGCATGTGGTGCATACGCTCGCGGACGCGATCGACGCAAAGGACGCTTATACAAAGGGCCATTCCGGACGTGTGGCCGACTACTCGAAGGAAATCGCGAAGCGTTACGGATATTCTGCTGAGCGTCAGGAAGAGATATACATGATGGCCCTCCTGCACGATGTCGGCAAGATCGGAGTTCCCGACGCCGTGATCAACAAGCCCGGAAGGCTTACCGACGAAGAATTTGAGAAGATAAAGGTTCATCCCGAAAGAGGAGCGAGGATACTCTCGAACATCGAGGAGATGCCGAAGCTTGCGACGGGCGCCAGATGGCACCACGAGCGATTTGACGGCAGGGGCTATCCCGACGGACTGGCGGGAGAGGATATTCCCGAGGAGGCCAGGATCATCGCGGTAGCGGACGCGTACGACGCGATGACGAGCCACAGGAGCTACAGGGACATCATCCCTCAAGAGGTCGTAAAGGGCGAGCTCGTTAAGGGCTCGGGAACCCAGTTCGATCCCCGCTTCGCGGCGATCATGCTGGAGATAATCGCGGAAGATACCGAGTATAAACTGCATGA
>CAMZAI010000112.1 GCA_947304065.1 uncultured Clostridia bacterium
AGCTGACGTACCGAGCCGCTGCACAGATTCCTGGGATTCTTGTATTTTGCGTCTGCCTCGGGGATCGAAGCATTGATCTTTTCAAAATCGGAATAGCGGATGACCGCCTCGCCGCGCAGGACGAGATCGCCCTTGTACGCAATGCGGAGAGGAACGTTCTTAAAAACTTTGGCGTTGGGAGTGATAACCTCGCCGACCTCGCCGTTGCCTCTGGTCACGGCCTTTACCAGTTCACCGCCAGAATAGGTGAGCACGACGGTGAGTCCGTCCATTTTCCATGAAAGGACGCCTGCATGGCCGGCAAGCCAGGATGCGAGCTCTTCGCGAGATTTGGTCTTGTTGAGGCTCAGCATGGGAGAGGCGTGGCGCTCCTTAGGGAGCTCCGAGAGTACCTCGTAACCGACGGAGTGCGTGGGACTGCCTGCGAGCACGATGCCTGTCTCGTCCTCGAGAGCCTTGAGCTCGTCGTATAATCTGTCATATTCGAAATTACTGATTATTTCCCGGTCTTCCTGCTCGTAGGCTCTTGCTGCCCGGGAAAGAAGCTCTGTCAGTTCTGTTATGCGCTGTTTTTTCTCTTCTGTATTCATGTCTGTTCTCCGCTGTTTTTCCTGATTTTCCCCTGTGCGGGTTCGCTGCGTCCGGATTTGCGCGGCCGGTGCCCGGTCTGTCTGATCGGGGGGATGAGTGTTCGTAAACGGTATGTTTGGCTGCGGAACGTTCCTCGCGCCTGTGCGACGAGCGGTTTTCCTCGCCGTCGCCGTCATACTCTACGGGAGCGTTGCTCGAATTCGCGATCAGTTCCTTGAGGCCCGCGAGCTCCTGCTCGGTAACATTGCGGTAGGTGCCGGTCTTCAGCCTGCCGAGGGAAATGTTCATGATGCGGACTCTGGCAAGTGAGCGAACGCGGTAATCGAGCGCCTCGCACATGCGGCGGATCTGGCGGTTCAGGCCCTGGGTGAGGATGATCCTGAACGTGAATTTATCGATCTGTTCGATCCTGCAGGGGCGGGTGACCGTGTCGAGGATAGGCACTCCGGAGCCCATCCTTTCGAGGAATTCCGGCGTGATCTCTTTATTGACTTTGACAATATATTCTTTCTCGTGATAGTTGCCCGCGCGAAGGATCTTATTGACAATATTGCCGTCGTTGGTCAGCAAAATAAGCCCCTCGGAGTCCTTATCGAGGCGCCCGATGGGGAAAATGCGCTTGCTGTAGCTGATGAAATCGATGATATTGTCGGGATCCCTGCGGTCTGTGGTGCAGACTATGCCGCGGGGCTTGTTAAAGGCGATGAGGATGAGATCCTCGTTGCGTGCGATCTCTTTGCCCTTAAAAGCGACCGTCTGGCCGGGAAGAACCTTGCTTCCCATGAGAGCAGGCTGACCGTCGATCGTGACGAGTCCGGCTTCTACCGCGGAATCTGCCTCGCGTCTGGAACAGACGCCCGAATCGGCGAGAAACTTATTGATCCTGATGCCTCCGGCCTGATCGGTCGGGGCTTTGAACATGTCTTTTTTTGCTTTCATATATCTCCGTTCCGGACTGCATCGCTGCATTCCTTAATGCATATTCGCACTGCTTCAATCATATCATTTCGTGCCTGTAACTGCAAGCAAAGCGGAAGACTCAATTGTACACAAAATTAACTTATATCCCTTAAATTTTGTAAAAATTTCATCTTGCATATGGGAGATGCTTGTGTTAAAGTATATGTTAATTTTAGAGCGCTAAAGCGCTAAAACATCGGCGCAGGACCGCGCATTGCGGGACCGGAGCGAGGATGATCATAAGATAAGGAGGAGAATATCCATGGAAAAGAAAGATATCGATTGGGGAAATCTTAGTTTCGGTTACATCAAGACCGACAAGAGATTCGTTGCGAATTGGAAGAACGGTGCATGGGATGATGGCGTCCTGACAGACGATGCAACCGTATGCATCAGTGAGTGCGCAGGCGTTCTGCAGTATGCACAGACCGTATTTGAGGGCCTTAAGGCTTATACCACCGAGGACGGACACATTGTCTGCTTCAGACCCGATCTGAACGCGGCTCGTATCGAAGAGTCGGCTAAGCGTCTTGAAATGCCCGTATTCCCTCAGGAGCGTTTCCTTCAGGCTGTTGACGATGTAGTTAAGGCCAATGCGGCGTACGTTCCCCCTTACGGCAGCGGAGCTACTTTCTACCTCCGTCCTTATGAGTTCGGTTCGAGCCCCGTTATCGGAGTTAAGCCCGCTGAGGAGTATCAGTTCAGAATGTTCGGAACTCCCGTAGGACCTTACTTCAAGGGCGGCGCAAAGCCCATCACGATCAAGGTCAGCGATTTTGACCGTGCGGCACCCAACGGCACCGGCCACATCAAGGCAGGACTTAACTATGCTATGAGCCTTCATGCGATCGTTACCGCTCATAACGAGGGCTTCGCAGAGAATATGTATCTTGACTCCAAGACCAGAACCTTCGTAGAGGAGACGGGCGGTGCGAACTTCCTGTTCATTACCAAGGACAATAAGGTCGTTACGCCCAAGTCAAAGACTATTCTTCCTTCGATCACACGCCGTTCGCTCGTTCAGGTTGCGCAGCAGTATCTCGGACTTGAGGCTGAGGAGCGCGAGATCCCGCTCGAGGAAGTAAAGGATATGGCAGAGTGCGGACTTTGCGGTACCGCAGCCGTTATCTCACCCGTCGGCAAGATCGTCGATCACGGCAAGGAGATCGCATTCCCGAGCGGAATGGAGAAGATGGGCCCGATCACCCAGAAGCTTTACGACACACTTACCGGCATCCAGATGGGCCGCATCGAAGGACCCGAAGGATGGGTACACAGAATCCTGTAAGAAAGATTCGATCCCCCGAAATCACTTTTCGGGGGATTTTCTTTGCCTTTTTTATGAAAAAAGCAAAATCCGATAATATCTTCAATTTAATTGATTAGAGCGCAACAGCGCTTTTTTTTATATTAGATATGTGGAGGATCATGACTCATGGGACCTATAGCACCGAAAGACCCCGTTAAGCAGCGGGAATTCTTTTACATAATGCTTGATAAGCAGATATCCGCGGCGCCCGCGGCAAACGGCGGCGGTGTCTGTGTGATATATGAGAATGACGAGAGGCTTGTTACGTCGGCGAAGATCGTCGGGAACGTGACGGATGAGAGCATCCACGCGCTCCTGCGCACCGCACAGGGTTTCAGAAAGCTGGTATACGGCCTCGGCGTATCGGTTATGTGCACCGAAGCGGAGCACTGCGACTTTGTACTGCAGTTCTACGGCAAGGGCGATCCTTCTGCTTCAGGAACTACGATAAAGCAGCGCGTTTCGACCGACGGAGCCGAATATCTGATCCCGCTCTCGGATGCGGAGAAGCATGACGATGAGACTATCCCGGGACAGATCAGGTTTGAATTCCCGAAGAACGGATTCTTAGCCACCGTCAATGTCCGCCTGTTCTTAAACGACGGCTTTACGGCACCGCCTTTTGAGGAGCCCGATCCGATAGATACCGGCTCGGAGGCTTATAAGACGATGATCGCGAACTCTGTGGTTGCAGCCGACCGTACCGGAAGGCTCGGCAAATTGATCGCGAGGGCAGGAGCCGGAGAGGATATCACCGTTGCGTTCATCGGAGGCTCGATCACCCAGGGAGCCGGCGCAACCCCGATCAATACGGCGTGCTATACGCGCAGGATGTTTGAGGCTTTTGAACAGAAATATGTGAAGGGCGGCAAAGCCACATATATCAAGGCCGGCGTCGGAGGAACCCCTTCCGAGCTCGGTATCGTCAGATATGACCGTGACGTGCTCGCGGACGGGAAATACAGCCCCGATCTGGTGGTCATCGAATTCGCGGTAAACGACGCGGGAGACGAGACCGAAGGCGACTGCTACGAGGGACTTGTGAGGACGGCTCTCAACAGCCCGGACAGGCCCGCAGTTATCCTGATATTCTCGGTATTTGCCGACGATTATAATCTCGAAGACAGGCTCATCCCTATCGGAGAGCATTACGGACTTCCGATGGTCAGCCTGAAAAGAGCGGTTACGCCGCAGTTCTATCTTCCCCGCGGGGAAGGCCGCGTTCTCGCGAAGAACAGATATTTTTACGATGTTTATCATCCGGCGAATATCGGCCACGCCATTATGGCGGAATGCCTTATGAAGGTTGTCGAAGAGTCGGAGAAAGCATATACGGGCGGTGAGCCCGCGGACCTCAGCGGCGTGCCCGCACTCAGGAGCGCCGATTTTGACAATGTTCATCTGATCGACAGGATTCAGAACCGTTTCGGAGCGGTTATCGACTGCGGAGATTTTTCGGAGACAGACAGGAACCTTCAGGCCTGCGAGATGAACATGGATCCCGGCACCACGCCGGAGTTCCCGAACAACTGGATGCGCACGGCGGGAGACAGACCTTTTGCCATGGATGTGACATGCAGAAGGCTCCTGATCGTTACGAAGGACTCTGCGGATCCCGCGGACGGAAGAACGGATGTATTCGTGGACGGAAAATTTGTAAAGACCGTCGATCCGCATATCGTCGGATGGACGCACTGCAACTCGCAGATCATTGTCAGGGAACAGGCTTCGGCGCCTCATCACATTGAGGTGAAGATGCACGAAGGAGACGAAGGAAAGAGATTTACGATCCTTGGATTTGGAATAGTTGAATAGAGTATGGGAGGTATTTATTCGGTATGATCGGAGAAGAAAGGCTGAACGAGTACAGGGAGAGAGCGACGGCCCTTGTTCAGGAGATGACGCTCGAGGAAAAGGTTTTCCAGCTGCGGCACTATGCACCGGCCATTGAGAGACTGGGCATCCCCGCATACAATTATTGGAACGAAGCGCTGCACGGTGTTGCGCGCGCAGGCGTTGCGACGGTATTTCCGCAGGCTATCGGAATGGCGGCATCCTTTGACGAGGACATGATCGGCAAAGTGGCCGAGACCGTTTCGACAGAGGGACGCGGCAAGTACAACGCCCAGTTTAAGTACGGCGACCATGATATTTACAAGGGACTGACCTTCTGGGCTCCCAATATCAATATTTTCCGCGATCCCCGTTGGGGCCGCGGACATGAGACCTACGGAGAGGATCCGTATCTGACCTCGAGGCTCGGAGTGTCGTTCGTAAAGGGTATTCAGGGCGATGACGACAAGTATCTGAAGGCTGCGGCGTGCGCGAAGCATTTTGCCGTACATTCGGGACCCGAGAGTCTGCGTCACAGTTTCGATGCGAGATGTTCGGAGCAGGACCTTCGCGAGACCTATCTTCCCGCATTCAAGGCTCTGGTCACCGAAGCAGGCGTAGAGGCCGTAATGGGCGCATACAACCGCACGAACGGCGAGCCCTGCTGCGCGAGCAAGAGGCTGCTCATCGACATCCTGCGCAAGGAATGGGGCTTTAAGGGTCATGTTACTTCGGACTGCTGGGCCATCAAGGACATCAACGAGAATCACTGCGTGACCTCGACTCCCGAAGAGAGCGTTGCGCTTGCTGTAAATAACGGCTGCGACCTGAACTGCGGCGATATCTTCCAGTATCTGATCAAGGCTGTGGACGAGGGACTTACCTCAGTCGACGTGATCGACGAGGCTCTGATCAGAGTCCTGACCACGAGAATGAAGCTCGGTCTCTTCGACGGACCGGAGAACAATCCTTACGCGTCCATCGACTATTCGCAGGTTGACACACCCGATGCGAGAGACCTTAACCTCAAGGTCGCAAAAGAGTGCATCGTACTCTTAAAGAATGATAAGAACACACTTCCGATCGACGGCAAGGCCATTAAGACCATCGGCGTGATCGGACCCAACGCCGACAGCCGCAAGGCGCTCGTCGGCAATTACGAGGGTACCTCTTCAGAGTACATCACAGTGCTCGAGGGTATCAGACGTGAGGCAGAAGAAGCAGGCGTCAGAGTATTCTACTCGGAGGGCTGCCATCTCTATAAGGACAAAATGTCCGGCCTCAGCAAAAAGAATGACCGCCTCGCAGAAGTTAAGGCAGTATGCGAGCAGAGCGACGTTGTCGTTCTGTGCATGGGCCTTGATGCCACGCTTGAGGGCGAGGAAGGCGATACAGGCAATGAGTACGGAAGCGGAGATAAGCCGAATCTCAAGTTCCCCGGATATCAGCAGCTGATCATGGATACTGCCGCGGCCAGCGGAAAGCCCGTGGTGCTCGTGGTCCTCTCGGGAAGCGCACTTGCGCTTGACACAGCTGCAGAATCGATCCCCGCGATCCTGCAGGGCTGGTACCCCGGCGCACAGGGCGGAAAAGCGATCGCACAGATCCTTTTCGGCAAGGCATGCCCCGGCGGAAAGCTTCCGCTCACATTCTACAGCGAAAACAATTCGCTGCCCGGCTTCACCGATTACTCGATGAAGAACCGCACGTATCGCTACATGGTTGAGGATCCGCTTTATCCTTTCGGATACGGACTCAGCTATACAACCTTCGGGCAGAGCATCGGTGAGGTGCGCAGGAACGGCAGCGCAGTGGCCGGAACGGCGGAATTCGCGGACGGCGATACGCTCGAGATCGATGTGGAGCTTAAGAACACAGGCAAGTATCAGGGAGGCGTGACCGTACAGGCATACGTTGAGTACGGCTTTGACGATGCTCCCGTAAGACAGCTCAAGGGCTTAAAGAAGCTTTATCTTGCGCCCGGCGAGAGCCGCAAGACCACGATAAAGCTGGATACCGCCTCGTTCTCTCTCTTTGACAAAGAGGGTGTCTTAAAGCTTAACAAGGGAACCTACAAGGTTTATCTCGGCGATTCGCAGCCCGATGAATTAAGCCGCAGGCTTACCGGTAAAAAGTGTGATGCGGTCAGCGTTGAAGTTAAGTGATTTAACGTAAAAAACATCTTGTAAAAATCGGAGATCGATGATAGAATGGAAACTGGATTAAGAAGTTGTGGTTTCCAAATATTATCGGTCTCCGATTTCCTTTTCTAAGGCGGGTGATTATATGAAAGACGAGAACGATCTTAAGATCAGGGTTGCGGAAGCAGCCATGAAGGCCTTTAACGAAAAAGGCGTGAAATTCAGGATGGACGATGTGGCGGCGATGCTGCAGATGAGCAAAAAGACGCTCTACAAGCTTTATGACAGCAAGGAGAAGCTTGTGCTGAAGGCAGTTGATCTGGGCTTCGGCGCGGTCATGGAGAGCAAGCAGGCCATCATTGACGATCCGGACATCGGAATGGTAGAGAAGATCAAACGTGTGATCATTGCCATGCCGGACAGATACCAGACAGTGGACTGGAGAAGGCTGTATGAGTTCAGGGATTCGTTCCCCGAGGCCTATGCGCGCATTCAGTACTATCTTCAGAACAACTGGGAAGGCACGATAGACCTGGTGAAAAAGGGCATTGAGGCCGGACTTGTCAGGAACATCAATATCACGGTTTTCAGATGCATGCTTGAGAGCGCGTTCCAGAGCTTTATCGGCAATACCGCGCTGATGGATGCGGGCGTGTCTTACGAGGACGCGCTGAATTCGATGATCGACATCGTAATGACGGGTATCGTTACAGAGAAGTGCGCTAAGAGCGAATAATCATCTACATAGTCTTTTGGAGGTTTACAAATGAACGAACAGTCTAATAAGCAGGAGAAGCGCAATATGCTTTTTTACCCTCTGGGTACGGTCGGCAGGGACATGATCTATTCCCTGTTCACCAACTACATCATGCTCTTCATCCTTTACACCAGGAATCTGACCGACGCACAGCTCGGAGCGGTTACCGCGATCATGGTTGCGGCCCGCGTATTTGACGCGCTGAACGATCCCATCATGGGCAATATCATCGAGCGTACACGTTCGAAATGGGGTAAATTTAAGCCCTGGCTGCTGATCGGTATCCTTTCAACGAGCATTGTCGTTTATCTTGCTTTTAACACAGATCTGACAGGCTGGAGCTTCATCTGGTTCTTCGGCATCATTTACTTCATGTATTCGATCACATATACGATGCATGATATCTCGTATTGGGGCATGGTTCCCGCGCTTTCGACCGACGGTGACAAGCGTAATTCGTTCACCGCACGCGCGACGCTGTTCGCAGGTATCGGCGGAACCCTCGCTTCCGTACTTATCCCGGTATTCACCGCGGGAGAGCACGCCATCGGAGGCACCACCCGTATCGCGTACGGCAGGATCGCGCTTATCATCAGCGTTCTTGCTCCGCTGTTCATTCTGTTCACACTTTTCGGCGTCAGGGAGAACCGTGACGACATGAAGAAGGAAGCTCCGAAGGTCAGCTTCAAGAAGATCGCAAAGACCATCGGCGGTAATGACCAGCTTCTCTGGATCTGCCTGATCTTCCTGCTTCAGCAGATCGGCAACGGCATCGTTCTCGGCGGCGTCGGCGCAAATTATATTTACTTCGAATTCGGATATGAGGGCGGACTCTACGGTACCTTCCAGACCGTAGGACTTGCGGCTACAGCGCTGCTGATGATCTTTTATCCGGCTATCGCGAAGAAGATCCACAGACAGAAGCTTGTTCTGTACATGGGCATCATCGCTGCCGTGGGTTATGCGGTTCAGATCGCGGCAGGCATTGCGCTTCCCGCTGAGATGTACAAGTTCTGGATCCTCACCGCAGGCTTCATGTTCGCGAACCTCGGTCAGTACGGTCTGTACCTGATCATGATGATCTCGATCATCAATACGGTTGAGTATAACGAGCTCAAACACGGCACCAGAGACGAGGCGATCATCACATCGATGAGACCTTTCCTTACCAAGCTTGCCAGCTCCGTAACGGTTATCATCACGACGCTGTCGTACGTTATCTGCAGAGTTACGAGTTATACAAATGCGATCTCCGATCTTGAAAGAGATGCCGAGACCGGCGTTATCACCGCAGAGACGAAGGCTTCCGAGATCGATGCCGTTGTCAGGTCCGTAGCGGAAGGGCAGAAGATCGGCCTGTTGCTGGCAATGACTCTGATCCCCTGCATCCTGATGCTGATCGCATGCGTTCTCTACCGCAAGTTCTATAAGCTTGACGAGGATAGATACGACGAAATCTGCAAAGAGATCGCAGCAAG
>CAMZAI010000113.1 GCA_947304065.1 uncultured Clostridia bacterium
CCGCCGCACATGTGGCAGGGATTAAAGTATTGGCCGGTACCGTTGCAGAGAGGGCAGGGCGCGTCTTTCTCACTTCTCTTATGACCGCATCTGGCACAGTATTCGACTTCCTCCGTTACGGTAGCAACGATGAACTGCTCGGATTCGGTATTGCCGCCGCAGCTGTAGCAGGTTATATAGCCTTCGTCGCAAAATTCGCAGAATGTTGCGCCTTTTCCGAAGCACAGCTCACAGGGGCCGCAGGTATCGCAGTAAATGCATTTGCCTGAGCCGAGGCAGTCGGGGCAGAGGACCTTTCCGGGCTGTTCAAGCTCGGCGGTTACGACATTTACCGTAATTTCATGCTGAGCAGCCGTTTCATTTACGACTTCCTGCGTCTTTTCTTTGATCGCGGAGCTGTCTGCGCTTGAATCGAGGACTGCGACATCTACTTTTACTTCTTTATTTTCTGTAAGATATTCATGCTCAATCGCGGCTTCGATGACCTGTTTGGTACATTCCTCGATGCTCATGCCGGAAAAGTTGATGTCTGAATAAGCTGCTATGGCGTCATCGTTGAGGCAGTCGCCGTAGATGACAATGTTGTTTTCATCCACATACAGAGCCAGCTCGGGGTTTATCGTAAGATATACCACCGCGGTGCTCAGTTTGATCACCGCCTGCATATTGGTCTCGCCGGACGCCGTTTTCGGAGGTCCCGTAGGTGCTGCAGTCGCGGTTGGCTTTGCTTCGGATGTAACGGCTGCCGATTGATCCGGCGGATCTTCATCCGATGCCTTTTTAGAACAAGCCATAAGTGTGGAGCAGAGGAGCAGGATAACGGTCAGTACCGATATCACTCTCCTGCATGATCGTGGTCGTCTCGTCTGTACTTCCTTCTTCAATAATGATTCCCCCTTTTATAAGGAAATGTTAAAGGCAGATATTGAATCCGTTTTGTGATGTTACACAATTATGTAGAAGTTCACGAAAACGAAAAATAACTGTCTTATTTGTAAAATTATAACATTTATATCGTCAAAACCATAGTCAGTAAATATACAGTTTTGATTTTAAACATGTTTGATTAAGGATAGGTATACTGCCCGAGGTACTAATTGACTTGCGTGAGGATGGGTTTTGGTATAAATTAGGAGAGTAAACAGACTGGTTTACCATTTGGAGGCATGATGGAGACTTTTATTTCTAAAAACAGGAATTTTATTATCTGCTGCGCGATCATCGCGGTGGTATATTTGCTGGATTCACTGCTGTTTTTTTCACAGTTCTATTTAATGTATGATTTTTACGATCAGAAGACGATCGGCACCGTATCTACCGGATGGGCGTACCTGGCGCAGGGAGCAGGACTGGTTCTTTTTATGTACCTGTACAAAACCCGTACACACCTGTCGGCCCGCAGAGCATTCCAGGTTGTATCGTTTTTGGTCGAGGTTCCGGTGATCATAGCCTCGATCCTCATGCCCGGCAAAGTACTGCTGATGGTCATGATCGTGGTCCTGAACATCATAATCGGACTCCATTCGGGATTTACATTTACCCTGGCTGCGGCTCACGTGCCCACGTCGCGTCTCGGACTGTGCTACGGTCTGGCATATGCCGTCGGTGCTTTCGGAACCTGGCTGATCTCCGCGATCAGCGGCGGCGTTATGACTTCCTATCACATTATCTTCATTGACAGCGTGCTGATAGCCCTGATCGTGGTATTTATAATGATGTATAAGGATGCGTTTGACAATGAGCGGGACAGTGCGGACGGAGACCCGGAAGATCCTGCGCTGTCACCCGACACCGCGAGGGGCAGGAGAATATTGATCCTTTTATGCATAGTCATAGCGATCATGGCTCCCATTTCAAGTATCGGAACCAATAATAATCTGTACGTGCAGTACTGCAGCGAACTTAACCTGCTCGCGCAGCGCAGCTTTTATGCTGTCGGGCTGATCGCGGCAGGAATGATATTCGACAAAAACCGTATAATCGGCGGAGTATGTGCCGTAGTAAGCCTTATCTATCCCATTGTGCTGATCATGGTCTACCGCGAGAGCGGACTGGTCACATTGGTCGTCGGATTGTCGTATGTAATACTCGGATTCTACGCCGTATACCGTGCAGCGTCGTTCATGGCGCTGGCTTCGGAGAGCAGACGACTGCATCTGGCACCGCTTGGACTGGCCGTGGCTCGTATCTGCGAGGCAGTCGTGGTACTGGCGCTCTCGGAAACAGGCAGCGATGAACTGACCTCGGTGATCCTGGTAAGCGTCCTGTTTATCCCGCTTGTACTGGTATTTTCCATGATGATGAAGGAAAAGTACTCACCTTCGGAAATCCCGGCAGAGGCGCAAAGAGAGCTCAGCGCCGACGAGCGGCGCGCGGCTTTTGCGGGACAATACGGACTTACGCGCCGTGAGGAGGAGATAGCCATGTTCCTTGCGGAAGGCCGTTCAAACGGTGAGATCGCGGAGCTGCTGCAGCTCTCGGAAAACACCGTGCGATTCCACGTGTCAAATATATTAAAGAAGACCGGCATGAAGGACAGAAATGAAGTAAGCAGGGCCTACAGGCTGTAAAGGTACGGATATGAAAGATAATTACGTGAGATTGCTCACCTCGGAGGGCGAGCATTTAACAGGTATGCCGCATGAAGACTATCCCCGTCCCATGATGCGGCGTGAGGGCGAAAGCTCAAAATATATGCTCCTGAACGGAAAATGGAATTTCTGGAGCAGGAATAACGACTGTGAGATACTGGTACCTTTCTGCCCCGAAAGCCTGCTGTCGGGAATAAAGGAGCCGGTAATATACGGGGAAAAGCTCTGCTGGGAGCGCAGCTTCAGTCTGGAGGATAACCTCGCAGGCATGCGTGTACTCCTGCATTTCGGCGCCGTTTCGGGCGAATCGAAGGTTTATGTGAACGATATTGAAGTCGCTTCGAATACCAACGGATATCTTCCTTTCAGCGCGGATATCACTCATGCTGTAATGCCGGAGGAGAACAGCGTCAGAGTGGAGGTCGTTCAAGGTCTGAAGCCCGAATATCCGCACGGAAAGCAGAGGATCAAGCGCGGCGGCATGTGGTACACGCCCGTGAGCGGCATATGGCAGACCGTATGGATGGAGTTTGTACCGGAAAAATATATCGAGGCGGTAGATATCGATGCTGATGACACAGCGGCTGAAATAACCATTTCTTTTGCCGGCGGAGAGGCTGAAGGTGCGGTCGCTGTCTGCGAAGGAAAAGAATATCTTTTTAATGACAGCAGGGTGCGCATAGAACCGGATGCGAAGGAGCTCTGGAGCCCCGAACATCCCAAGCTCTACGATGTTGTGATAAAAGCCGGGGAGGATGAGGTACGTACTTATTTCGCACTCAGGAAGCTCGAGATAAAGGATTTCGGCGGCATCAAGCGCCTGTGCCTGAATGGCGAACCCTACTTTTTCAACGCCGTGCTCGACCAGGGGTATTTCAGCGACGGACTTTACACGCCTGCGGCGATCTCGCTGTACGAGCAGGACATTACGCGCATGAAGGCGCTGGGCTTCAACACATTGCGCAAACACATAAAGATCGAGCCCGAGCGGTTCTACTATGACTGCGACAGGCTCGGGATGATCGTGTTCCAGGACATGGTCAATAATGGTTATTACAATTTTGTAAGGGATACGGCGCTGCCGACCGTAGGACTTCGCAGAAGACCGGGACTGTGCAACTCGAGGCGTGCCGTAAAAGAGAATTTCCTGAAGGCCATGGAGGGCACATACAGGCACCTGAAGAACCATCCTTCGATCTGC
The DNA here is from genome assembly GCA_947304065.1 of uncultured Clostridia bacterium. GTDB lineage: Bacteria > Bacillota > Clostridia > Lachnospirales > Lachnospiraceae > RUG11977. Next base: position 3,793 of record CAMZAI010000113.1, read on the forward strand.
TGCTGGACCATATTTAACGAGGGCTGGGGACAGGCGGACGCAGACGGGGCGTACAGGATCCTCAAAAAACTTGATCCGACGCGCTTTATCGACGCCACCAGCGGATGGTTCGCTGAGCATGAGAGCGACGTCGACAGCAGGCATATTTACTTTAAGGAGCTCAAGCCCTGGGGCAGGACCGACAGGCCGCAGGTGCTCTCGGAGTTCGGCGGATTCGTGCACAAATGCCCGGAGAACAGCTTTAACCGCGACAAAACCTACGGTTACGGGATCTACGAGAGCAGGGAGGAATTCGCTGCGGTAATGAGAAAGAAGTTTACCGACGAGGTTATTCCGCTGGCAAAGCAGGGACTCTGCGCTGCGGTCTATACGCAGGTATCCGACGTCGAGGATGAAACGAACGGTCTGCTGACATTTGACCGAAAAGTCTGCAAGGTGCTTCCGGAGGAGCTCGCGGGCATTGAAGAGGAGCTGCAGAAGGCTGTACGTTTATAGTTTTTTAATTAGACTGTATTTCGAAAACGTGATATTCTAATATCGAAGGCTTTGCATACGCTGAAGTTTTATGCACGAAGCGTTGCAGAGCCTTTATTCAACATTATAGGAGGGAGTATTTATGCTACAGGATATTATCAGATCCAAGACAGAACTGTTTGCCGACGGAGTGCAGACCGTTCTTCGCGGTCATGAGAACCGCCAGCGTTCGGTTACTCTTTTGAAGGGCAACCTCGTAAACAATGGCCGCAGCGAGGCAAAGGGCATCAGTGCCAGGGTTAATAACAACGGCACCTACGGTTTTGCTTCGATCGCGGAATACACACCCGAAGCGGCAGAGAAGGTTATCAAGGCCGCTACGGAGAATGCACTTTTTTTAGGAAGGCATTCAGGCAGGAACATCGTGCTGCCCGCATCTTTGGGAACAGGCTTCATCGACCTTAACGACACTATCGTCGATACCGAGCAGAAGCAGATCATTGAAGCGTGCAAGGCTCTGGACAGCTACGTTGTCGAGCACTGCCCGAACCTTACGAGCAGGACCATTTCCTACACCGAGGATTCGCAGGACAGGATCGTTTATTCTTCGGACGCGTTCAGCGGACATCTCGTTACGCCCAGATGCTACATCTATGTAATGATGACGGCTGAAACAAAGGATGGAACCCCAGTTGAGCTGTTCAAGGCACTCGGAGGATACGGCAGCTTCCATGACAATTTTGACAATCTCGAGCAGTACCATTCCGATATCGACGATCTTTATAAGAAGATCATGGATAAGAGGGAAGGCGTTTTTGCTGAGGCCGGCTACAAGACCGTTGTTCTCGGCGGAATGATGGGCGGCATGCTCGCTCACGAGGCTGTGGGACATACCGTTGAGGCCGATCTGGTACGCGGCGGAAGCGTTGCGGGACCGAGCCTTAACAAGCGTGTGGCTTCCGACCTCGTTACAATGGTCGATTTTGCACATACTTACAACGGCGAGAGAGCGCCTCTTCCCGTATATCTGGACGATGAGGGAACAAAGGCTGTAGACGACGTTCTGATCAAGGACGGAATCCTTGTCGGATACATGAACGACCGCGAGACCGCGCAGGAATTCGGCATGCAGCCTACAGGAAACGCGAGAGGCTGGGGCTTTGGCGACGAGCCCATCATCCGTATGAGAAATACCTGCATCCTTCCCGGAAAGAACACCGTTGAAGAGCTGATCTCATCGGTTGAAGACGGATATTATCTGATCGATTCGGGCAACGGACAGGCCGACCTTACGGGCGAGTTCATGTTCGGCGTGACCTGCGGCTATGAGATCAAGAACGGAAAGCTCGGACGTGCCCTGCTCGACACCACCGTTACCGGCGTAGCATTTGAGATGCTTAAGACCGTAGACATGGTATCGAACGAAGTTACATGGTCATCCAGCGGCTTCTGCGGAAAGAAGCAGCGTATGGCAGTAGGTATGGGCGGACCCCATATGCGCTGCAAGATCATGATCGGTGGAAGATAAGGGGGTGCATCAGATGAGTGAAATCAGAACTATCGCCGACAAATTTGACGGCATGATCAAAAACAACCATATTGAGAAATATTCATATACGCTTTCCCAGTCGGAGAAGCAGGAGCTGAACCTCGAGAACGGTGAGTTCAAGCTCATGAGAACTCTTTTCAACAATAACGGCAATATCAAAGTATTCCTCGGCAGCAAGATGGGCGCCGTAGGCGGAAACGACATTACCGACGAGGGCCTTAAGAAGCTGATCGCGGACGGTATCGCGGCCGCAGAATCAGCGGAAGAGGATCCCTGCCACGACATCGCTCCCGATCAGGGCAAGGATGTATTTAAGCAGGGCGCTCTCGAGCCCGATCTGGACAAATTCATCGAGAGGATCAAGGAATTCCTCGACACCGTAGCAAAGGACTTTCCGAAGGTAAGGATCATGGCTTCGACAGGTTCTTACGACAAATGGAACTGGATCTCACGCAACTCGAACGGAACGGAATTCGAAGGTTTCGGCGGACAGTATTACTTCTCGATCGAGATCTGCGCTACCGACGGAGAGAAGACCACAGGTCTTGATTACACAGGTTTTTCAACCAAGACGCTTGACAAGCCCTTCATTGAGATGGCGGACATTAAGGAAAAGCTTACCAATATCGAGCTCAGCCTGAATCCCGTTGCTCTTGAGGGCAAATTCGAAGGCACGATCCTCATGACGCCTTCGCAGGCGGGTGGATTCATCGCCATGTCGATGTTCAATTTCGCGAGCAGCGGCGGCATAATCGACGGAACCGCTCTTTGGAAGGATAAGATCGGAGAGCAGGTAGCCAGCGAAAAGCTGAGTGTGGCTCTGAAGCCTTTCGATGAAAGGATCGTAATGGGTGAGCGCGCTACGGCCAGCGGTTTCAGGACTGAGGAAGCGGACCTTATAGAGAAAGGTGTGCTCAAGCGCCATTTGCTGAGTCTTTACGCGGCAAACAAGACGGGACGTCCGGTTCTTAAGAATTCAGGCTTCGATCTGGTTGTTGAACCCGGCGACAAGACCTTTGCTGAGATGCTCGCATCCATAGACAAGGGCCTGCTCCTTGGCGGCTTCTCCGGCGGACAGCCCGGAGCGAACGGCGAATTCTCAGCGGTTGCGAAGAACAGCTTCCTGATCGAGAACGGCAAGATCAAGTGCGCGGTTACCGAGACCATGATCAACGGCAACCTCGCCGATGTAATGAAGAACATTACCGCGATCTCGAAGGAGCAGATCTGCGACGGCGGCGGAGTTGTACCTTATATCGCTGCAAGCGGAGTAGTAATTTCAGGTAAGTAAAAATTTTTCTGCCCTTATCATTTTCTGCTTGACAAGGGCAGAAGTTTTTTATACAATCACTTCAGTGCTTTAAAGCGCAACGGTTTAAAGCGCATAAGCAAATATTCTTAAATGTATATGCAATAAAGGAGATTTATCATGAACTCAACAGTTATCCTAAGTTCGATCATGCTGGTGGTATTCTTTGCGATCATGATCGGTGTGGGTTTTGCAACCCGCAAAAGTACAAGAGACGTTTCAGGCTTCGTTCTCGGAGGCCGTACGGTCGGCCCCTGGCTTACCGCATTTGCCTTCGGTACATCATATTTCTCGGCAGTTATTTTCGTAGGTTACGCCGGACAGTTCGGCTGGCTCTACGGTACCTCGGCTACATGGGCCGGCCTCGGCAATGCGTTCATCGGTTCGCTGCTCGCATGGAACATCCTCGGCAGAAGAACAAGGATCATGACCCAGAAGCTCGATGCGAAGACCATGCCCGACTACTTCGGAAAGAGATTTCATTCCACTCCTCTTAAGGTAATCGCAGCGGTTATCGTATTCATTTTCCTGATCCCTTACACCGCATCGCTTTACAACGGACTTTCGAGCCTGTTCGGTCTTGTTTTCGATATCCCTTACTGGGCAGTTATCGCTCTCATGGCCGTACTCACAGGTATTTATGTAATCTTCGGCGGCTACATGGCTACCGCGATCAACGATTTCATTCAGGGAATCATCATGCTGTTCGGTATCGTTGCTGTTATCGTAGCAGTTATCAAGGATAACGGCGGTCTGCTCGCTGCAGAGCAGGCGCTCGCGCAGATCCCTGCTGACGGCTGGACCGGCGGAGGCGCATTCGCATCGTTCTTCGGACCCGATCCTCTGGCACTGCTGTTCGTAGTAATCCTTACATCGCTCGGTACATGGGGACTTCCCCAGATGGTCGGCAAGTTCTACGCGATCAAGTCCGAGAAGGATATCCACAAGGGAACCGTTATCTCGACGATCTTCGCTATCGTAGTTGCGGGCGGATGCTACTTCCTCGGCGGCTTCGGACGTCTCTACGCAGACAAGATCCAGTACAATGCTTCAACCGGAAAGCCCCTGTTCGATACGATCGTTCCCACGATGCTCTCGACACTGCCTTCCGTTATCATCGCGATAGTTATCGTGCTCGTGCTCGCAGCTTCGATGTCCACGCTTTCATCGCTGGTTCTTACCTCGAGCTCGACCTTTACACTTGACGTTATCAAGCCCTCGATGAAGAAGGAAATGACCGAGAAGAAGCAGGTTTTCATCATGAGACTGTTCATCGTGTTCTTCATCATCGTTTCGGCGGTTATCGCTGTTATCAAGGACTCGTTCCCCGGCCTTACCTTCATCGCACAGATGATGGGCGTTTCGTGGGGAGCACTCGCAGGCGCGTTCCTTGCTCCTTTCCTCTACGGTCTGTACTGGAAGGGCATTACCAAGGCTTCCGTAGCGGTTTGCTTCGTATGGGGCTGCGGTATCGCGATCACCCAGCTGATCGTAACGCTCGCCAAGATCGATGTATCCGGATGGGGCACTTTCCTCGGCTACATCTTCAAGTCCTCGATCAATTCCGGCGTTATCGCTATGGTAGGCGGACTTGTTATCGTTCCCATCGTGAGCCTGTTCACACGCAAGCCTGAGGCTGTCGCAGTTGACGACATGTTCTCCAGCTTCGAGGAGAAGGTTCAGGTTGCAAAGAAAGAAGCGCTGGACTGATAAATACATCCTTCACACAGAAAAGAAAACCCCGGAGAAGAAATTTGATATGCTACCCCCAAGTAGGACATTGAAATATAAAACCTACTTGGGGGTATT
>CAMZAI010000114.1 GCA_947304065.1 uncultured Clostridia bacterium
GCGTCGCAGCCCGCGAAACCGCAGCCGCCGCAGTTGCTGCCCGGAAGGCACTCTCTAACAGCTTCTACTCTCGTGTCGGTCTCGACACGGAACTTAATGGCCGCGATCCCCAGCAGAACGCCGATGACCAGGCCCGTAATGCCTACTACCAGACCGGCCCTTAACACGCCGGTCATGCTGACATCAAGGATGACAATATTTTGTATCAGTTCGATCATTCTCATTCCGGCACCCCCTTAAATAAGTCCCGCGAAGCCGCAGAATGCCATGGCCATGAGACCTGCGGTGATGAGCAGGATGGGCGAGCCCTTAAGGACATGGGGAATATCGTTTTCCTCGATCTTCTCTCGGATGCCCGACATCAGTACGATCGAGATGCAGAAACCTATCGAAGTACCGAGCGCGTAGACAATGCTCTGTACGAAATTGTTGCCGTCCTGGACATTGGTCAGAGCCACGCCGAGTACGCAGCAGTTGGTCGTGATCAGCGGAAGATATACGCCGAGCGCCTTATAAAGCGCGGGGATAAACTTTTTCAGGATCATTTCAACCAGCTGTACCAGCGCCGCGATAACGGCGATAAATACGAGCGTGTCCATGTAATCGAGTCCGAGGGGCACGAGTATGAACGTATGGATCGGGTATGCGACCGCAGCCGCAACGGTTACTACAAAGATTACTGCGCTTCCCATTCCGACAGCGGTGTCGGTCTTCTTCGATACGCCGAGGAAAGGACAGATACCGAGGAACTGGCTCAATACAACGTTATTTACGAGAGCGGCACCGATAAGGAGCAAAATAAGCGATTTGATCATTTATTGCCTCCTTCCTGCTGCCCGTTCGCAGCGGCCGCAGATTCGGAAACCTCGGGGAAAGCCTTCTTTGCGGATGCCTTTGCGTCCGCCTTCTTTGCTGCTTCTTCCTCTGCGATCTGCTCGAGCAGTCCGCGGTTCGCGGTGCAGACATTGCCGATGCATTCGGAACAGTTGCCGCCGCAGGCAAGAGGTTCTTCGGCAACGGGCGCGTCTCCGTTGGTCGCGGATTTAAGCTTAAGCTTGTTCTGTATCGCGGTAAGGATCGCGAGCACGAAGAATGCTCCGGGTGCCATAACGAAGATCGAGAAGGGCTCATAAGCGGCAGGCATGATCTTAAAGCCGAACGCTGTACCCGCACCGAGTATCTCGCGCACGAGACCGATGATGGTCAGTGCACAGGTAAATCCGAGTCCCATGCCGATACCGTCAAAGATCGAAGGCAGCACGGGGTTCTTGCTGGCATATGCCTCGGCGCGGCCGAGGATGATGCAGTTAACAACGATAAGAGGGATATAAATGCCGAGCGATTTGTTCAGCGCCGGCAGGTAGCCCTGGATCAGAAGGTCGACGATCGTAACGAAGGAAGCTACGATTACGATGAACGAAGGCATTCTGACTTTATCGGGGATGATCTTCCTGAGTGCGGAGATCATCAGGTTTGACATAACAAGTACGGCCGTTGTCGAAAGGCCCATACCGAGTCCGTTGATCGCGGAAGTCGTTACCGCGAGCGTCGGACACATTCCCAGCATCAGTACGAGCGTGGGATTTTCTTTTATCAGCCCGTTATACAGGCGTTCTGTACATTTGTTCATTTGTTTGTCCTCACGATGTAATAAGATGCTGTGTGTCAGTCATTGTAAATGTTCAGGAAAAGTTCGCGGATCACTTTAAGTCCGGCGTTTACGGATCTGGTCACGGCAGTTGTCGTAATAGTCGCACTGGAGATCGCGTCTATCTCGGTATCGCCGCTGATATTGCGCTTTGCCAGCGAATACTGCCCGACTTTGGCGTCCTTAAACTGTGACTTGAACTTGTCTTCCTTTGCGTTCATTCCGAGACCGGGTGTCTCCGAGATCGTAAGGAACTCAATGCCCTTAAGTATCCCATCGTCACGGCTCACGCCCATCGTCATCGTTATCTTGCCGCCGTAGCCCTTTGTGCTCGTAACGGTAAGCACCCATCCGAGCAGCGCATCCGATCCGTCCCGGGCCTCAAGTATCTCATCTACGGTAACGCCTTCATACGCGGCGTTTGAAGCTATCAGTTCAGTAGCGTTTGTCAGCGCCCATTCGGGATCGCCGAGCTCATGAGTAGCCGTCATTTCCGGAAATACAGCCTTGTAGGCGTCGACCTTGGCCTGCGCCTCGGTCTGCGCGATCGGATCCTTCGTGATCTCATATACAAATCCGAGCGCTATCGCAGCGACCAGCGTGATCGCGAAAAGGATCAGTGCGTCATGCACAAGAGTGTTTTTGCTCTTTGCTTCACTCATTTTGCCGCGCCTCCTTTCTTTGCCTTTACGGTACCGAAGGCTCTCGGCATCGTAAATCTCTCAATGAAAGGAACCAGCAGGTTGCAGAAGATGATCGCGTAGGAAACGCCTTCCGCGGAATTGCTGAACAATCTTATAACTCCGGTCAGGAGTCCGAGCAGTATACCGAATACGATCTGTCCGAGCTTTGTGATGGGGCTCGTTACGTAATCCGTAGCCATGAACCATGCGCCGAGCATAAGTCCGCCGCCGCAGAGCTGGCATGCGAGATACGTCATGTCTAATCCGTGTCCGCCGAAGATCAGCATGAATACGGCAAATGTAAGGATATAAGCTGCAGGGATGCGAAGGTTGATGACCTTGCGAACCAGCAGGTAAGCAGCGCCGATCAGGATGCACAGCGCGCTCGTCTCACCGATAACGCCTCCGGTAAAGCCGAAGAACATATCCTTAAGGCTTACCGCACCGCAAACGTCTGCACCGGCTTCCAGATTCTTTATAACAGCAAGGGGCGTTGCGGAAGAGATACCGTCGACTGCCGATGCGCCGTTCATGAAGAGATCAAATCCGTCGGCTGCCTTGTCCACCGTGAAGGCGGTCATCCTTCCGGCAAAGCAGATCATCAGGAATACACGGCCCGCAAGAGCGGGATTCATGAAGTTCTGTCCGAGTCCGCCGAAGAATTCCTTAGCGACAATGATCGCGAATGCGGAGCCGATGATGGGCATCCAGAGCGGAACCGATGCGGGCAGGTTCATGCCCAGCAGAAGACCGGTAACCAGAGCGCTGCACTCGGTAAAGCCCTGCTTTTTCTTTATAACAAATCTGTTCCACAAAAATTCCGAGAGTATGGCGGCCACCACTGCACTCAGCAGCACGAGGAACGCCCTGAAGCCGAATCTGTATACGCCCATCGCGCTCGCGGGAATAAGTGCGAGAGCCACGTCGCGCATGATCGACCTCGTTGTAACGCCGCTTCTTACATGAGGAGAAGCGGATACATTGTATAATTCTTTCACTTTCGCTTCCTCCTCTTATTTCTTCTTGCGGTTGTCGAGAATGCTTCTTCTGGTCTGCTTCAGAGCCTGGGTAAGCTTTCTGCCTGCAGGACAGACATACGTACAGGAGCCGCATTCCATGCATTCCATGCCGCTGACTGATTCAAATTTCGCATCGTTGAACTTCTCCGCGGCTGCCATGAGCATCTGGGGAACCAGGTTCTCAGGACACGCCTCCACGCAGCGTCCGCAGCGGATGCAGGGACCTTCGGGAACAAGATCCATCGGATCCTCCTTAAAAGCAAGGAGCGCCGACGAGGTCTTCGTTACGGGAACCGAGGTATCGAACAGGCTGAGTCCCATCATGGTACCGCCCGAGATGAGCTTCTTCGGTCTGGTAGTAAAGCCGCCCGCCGCTTCGAGCACCTCGGAGTAGAGCGTTCCGGTCTTTACGCAGAAGTTCTGGCAGTTCACGACCGCATCGCCCGAAACGGTAACGATACGTCTGATAAGGGGAGTGCTCTCCGCAACCGCCATATGTATTGAAATAACTGTATCGACGTTGTTTACGATGCAGCCTGCGTCCGCGGGAAGCATCGATGAATTGATCTTGCGTCCGGTGACGGCGTAGATCAGCTGGCGCTCGGAGCCTTCCGGATACTTGGTCTTTACGACCTGCACTCTGATCCTCTTCTCGCCTTCAACTATCTTGCCGATATTCTCGATCGCCAAAGGCTTGTTGTCCTCGATTGCGATAACGCCCTCGGCGTTGTCAAACAGCTGAAGTATGATCTTCAGTCCGTCCACGAGCTTCTCGCCCTCTTCGAGCATCATGCGGTAGTCGGACGTAAGATAAGGCTCGCACTCCGATCCGTTGACGATGATATGCGTGATCGCGTTCTCATCCTTCGGAGTCAGCTTGATGAATGTCGGGAAGCCTGCGCCGCCCATGCCGACAATACCCGCATCGCGGATGATATCGCGGATCTCCTGCTTTGAAAGCTTAGTATAATCGCGCTTTTGTCCGAGTCCCGGTATGGGCTCGTACTTATTGTCGTTCTCAATGACGATTGCGTTTGCCGTAGCTCCCGAGACCGTAAGCGTCGGTCTGATCTCCTTTACCGTACCCGATACGGATGCGGCTATCGGAGATGAAACAAAGCCCCCGGCTTCAGCTATGATCTGTCCCATGAGTACCCTGTCTCCCACGGCCACTACGGGCTTTGCGGGAGCTCCGATGTGCTGCGACATAGGATAGACAAGGATCCCTTTGGGCAGAAGCTGCACTGTGGGCTTGTTCATCGAGAGCTCTTTGCCTTCATAAGGGTGGATGCCACCCTTAAAGGTTCCCTTTTTCATCAGCTCTTCCTCCATGTTCTTTCATTCATTCCGGTTTTTTCTTTTTACTGTAAACAGCTCCGTCCTGGAGCTTGCTTCCGTCTCTCTCCATAAGCTCTGTGATCGTCACGAATTCCCATCCGGCGTCCAGCAGCCTGTCGATTGCGATCTTTGCCGCGGCGATCGTGGTCTTGTGGATCTCATGCACAAGGATAACGGCGCCGTCCGATGCTCCGCCTACGATCTGCTCGGTGACATAATCCACGTCCCTGTACTTCCAGTCAAGCGTGTCCACCGACCAGAGGATGCACGGGAAACCGCAGATCGAGAGCAGCCTGTCGTTCTTCGAACCGTAAGGCGGCCTGAATACGGTCGGATATGCTCCGGTCACGTTATATATAGCCTCGCTCGTCGAATCCAGCTGTTCCATGATGCCTTCGTTCTTCATCGTGGACAGTACGGGATGCGACCAGCTGTGATTTCCGATCTCATGGCCCTCGTTATAGGCCCTGTATACATTGTCCGAATACTTCTCTATCTGATTGCCGATGTAGAAAAATGTCACTTTTACATCTCGCTCCGCGAGAAAATCGAGCAGCTCCTGTCCGAAATAATCGGGGCCGTCGTCAAAGGTGAGCGCGATCTGCTTATGGGGCGCATCGGGCTCCTCCACGGTGACAACGCACTCGTCAACGGTTCCGTCCTCCCCTATCGCGGTGATCGTGCAGGTTCCGACGCCGACTGTCATGATCTCGCCGTCCTTGCCTACATAAGCCACGTCCTTGTCGCTTGAAAAATACCTGACCTCAGTACCGATGACCGGGGTCTTCAATGCTATCGTCCTGGTCGAGGGATAAGAGAGTTTTGTGCTGCTCCTCGTAAATATATCCCCCGCATATGCCGCGCGGATCCTGCCCGCGCATACCACCGTAAGGGCCAGCGCCGCAGCCGCAATTAGTTTTACAATCGTTTTATGAAATCCCTGCTTTGCAGATTTCATGGTGTTCATCTCTTTTCTTCCTAAATTACTTTATCAAAACGGAATCCGGATATCCCCTTACATGTCCAGCACGTACTCGGCGATCGTCTCAGCCAGCTTCTTCTGGGTAATGTGCGACGGATGATAGTCCGTTCCGTATCCGTCGGCTGGATCCTGAGGCTTGAGCGGGAGCCAGAACATTCTCTGGTCGCCTTCCGCACGCAGCTCGCTGACCGCCATGTTCACCTCGTCGTTGAGTCCGTCGCCCAGAACTCCGAGCGTGCAGACGATCTTCGAAAGAGGATTCCTCTCGCGGACATGCTTGATGAATTTCTTGTATTCCGTATAAAAATGCTTTCTGCGCTCTTTTTCCTCCGACTTGGAGAGCTTTGCCTTTCCTTCCGCGTCAACGGGGCGGCAGTAGCTGATGTCGTTGGTTCCGAGCAGAATGATTATCACATCGGGCTCCATTGAAAAATCATATTCGAAATCCTTGGGTCCGACAGTCTTGTCGATCCCGAAGTTCGAACAGCCCATCAAATCGTAATAGCCCGTGATGATATTGTCAAGGTTTCTTTCGCCCGAATCGGTATACCCGGATATGATCCCGGCTCCCGATCTCGAGATAACGCTGTAATCGGCGTTCAGCTTTTTCACGGCAAGGTAAGGCCATGCCTTCATGAAATTCTCCGTGGCCGTGGTAAAGGTCTCGCCGAGTTTTCCCTCAACTCCGTAGCCGCAGGTGATCGAATCGCCGACGATCTCTACCTTGAGGCGCTTGTCATCGGAAGGGATAAGTCCCACCGTGCTGCCGTCGTCCGCCGTCATGGTCCCGTAGGCTTCGAGTTCAAGTATGCCCGCGGAGGAATTCGCAGACTCCGAAAGCTTAAGGATCGTATAAGTATGAACGCCCGCGTCGCGTATCTCGACCGCCATGTTTTTATTGTCCAGGCGCTCGTCGAGTATCGGCGCACCGTCCTTGAGTACAGTAACGCGCGCATAACCCTCATCCGATCCGGGAGTGATCATGTCGGCGCAGAGCAGCGCCCTGAAGCCGTCATTGCAGATAAATTCGATGCCCGTGCCCGAGTACGAGAGCCAGAGACAATCATTGTATACGAAGGCTCTTCCTATGATCTTGACATTGCTCGTCCATTCAAGTGAATAAATATCGTTCGCTGTCATTCTTTCTCCTCCTCTTTAGATGCGTTTTTTGCATCTGATCCCTCGCCATACACGTCTCCGGCATAGCAGACTCCCCGTTAAGCTGCCGGCTTCAGGTATCGGCCGTCTTCCTCGCGGAAGACGAGAAAAGCTTGCCCGTCGGCAGAGACTGCTTCAGGGACTCTTTGAATATTTTGTAGGCTGTGCGGAAAAGGACCTTCTTTTCATCGTCGAGCTTGCTCATCGCCTTGATGATGGCAACTGTGCTCTTTCCCTTTGTAAGCTCCGAGAGCGTTTTGGCGTCGGCGGTAGATACCACTTCGTAAATGCCGTCGATCAGCTTCCCGCGCTGTTCGATCGACATCTCGGAAACCCACTGCTTTAAGGTCCTGTCGATAAGCTGGCTCGAATTCGTGGTCCCCTCGTCCCCGACAGGCTCGCCTCTTCTGATCTCCCAGCTGTTCAGCTTATGCTGCATCAGCGCGTAATTCGTGCTGTGTACTACGTGATAAGGCTCTTCGTGCGAAAGCAGCATTCCGACCACCGACGACTGCGGAACATAAGTCTTGGTCCTGCCGAGTATCCCCTTCGGGCCTTCCTTCTCAAGCACTTCCTCGATAAATCCGGGGCCGTCAAGGTTTCTCACGCTGACTATGCGGCGCTGCACCTTCGCGGAGCAGAAGAACGCCGAATACATCGCGAGATTGCCGCCCTTCGAGTGGCCGCAGACATATATCTTCGAACGCGGGAATGCGCCTGCTGCCTCCGAAAGATACTCTACCGCGTCCTTCTGAGAGGGAAGCTCGGACATGAAGCCCATGTTAAAGTCTTCCTTCCAGCCGACTATCGTATCGTCGGTACCCCTGAAGTTCACAACGATATCTCCTGTCGGGAGCCTGTACGTCATCGCGCAGAACTGCTTCTGACTGCCGGTATCGATCCTGTTGACAAACCCGCTCATCTCAATGTCCGCGAATCTCGGGCTGTCCGTGATAAGCTCCGTAAGCCTGTCGTCGCCTTTGAACATGTACTCGCGGTCCGGAGTCTCCTTCTCCGCGACGTCCTTTGCTTTCTTTGTCTTTTTCTGCTTCGAGGGCTGAGGTACCAGCTCGCGCATCCTTTTTATCGCATCCCCGAGTCTGACCGGAGTCTGAAGGTCTTCGGATACCAGTCCGTCAAACGGCAGGTAAGAGATCGCGCAGAAAACAATATAGTCGGCCTCACACACGCCAAGGTCCGAAAAGCTGATGTCACCGCGCCAGCCGAGATAGTCATAAAGATCGCTCATAACAGAATATACTCCCTAATGCATACGCGAAAACCAAAATCAGAATTATTATAAACTCTCTTCCGCTTTTTGTCCATTCGCTAATCACGATCGGATGCAGAAAAAAACCGTCGGATGAATCCGGCGGTTTTTGGCAGACAAAGTGTCAGATCTACATGCCCACAGCGTCAGCGATATACTCCTCGACGCGGCTCTTTTCAACGTTCAGCGGAAGGCTCAGCTCACTGTAGAGCGAATTCTCCGCAAGATTGCAATAACGCTCGTCGATCGCGGGGAGCTTCTTCCCGGCCGCGAAACGAACGCGGCGGCGGCGATGGATCTCCTTTATCAGACGAACCATCTGTACCACGTCGCAGCTCATAAGAGCAGCCTTATACGCCTCTTCCCTCTTCCTTTCGTCGGGTACGTCGAGGGGCTCGATCTCGGTGATCTTCCCGATCAGGGCTTTCGCCTCGTCGGCCGATATCACTCTGCGCATGACCACACGCTTGCCGTCCACGGGAGCAAAGATCCGGTTGCTCCCGGACTTGCCGACAGGTGCAAGCGTATAGTAAAGCTTTTCTTTTGAGACGCCTTCCATATCCAGGCTTCCGACTGCTTCCACGGTGCATACTCCGTCTGTTCCGAATACTACATAATCGCCGATGTCAAACATATTGCTCCTCCTTCCCGCAAGCGTTCTAAGCTTGAGCTGCAAATACCTCTAGAGTAATTATATCATACTTTCCGTTCAAATTCCGCCCTAAAATTGAACAAAGTTCTGTTTTGTTTTTTGGTTATTTTT
>CAMZAI010000115.1 GCA_947304065.1 uncultured Clostridia bacterium
TTAGTTAATTGACGAGCATAGGCGAAAATGTATATGCTTGCTGAGGGAATTATTTAAAGGAGGGGGAACAAGGGCTGAAAGCCTTTTGTTCCATACACATTTCTGACAACACTTTCTTGGTGCTGATCGAAAATGCATAACAGAATCGATTGGAAACAATGTTAGTCTGATAGTTGGCTCTCACTTCCAATTTGCATTTCTAACAAACATCGGACACAATCTAGATCCTAATCCCATTTTCGGGCTTCTTTTAGAAGTCTATTTGCAGTACGCATTTTTATGGTGTCTTTACGCCGAAAGGTGCGATGTCAAACAAATCATTATTGAAAAGAAAGGAGAAAACCACTCCTTTGTAAAAGAGGATTGGCTTAAGATGCAGTGAGAAAGTTAAGTGAAGAACAACGTCGGATGTTGGAGTATTTTATGATTAACCGGATAAGATGCATGAGGTGCCAGGAGATTAGCCAGTTGAATATTCCGATTGAATCCAAAGAGGAAGTAAAGAAAAGAAGATCAAAGGTTATTGCTGGGTATAATGATCTGGCGACGGTTCGTCCAGATTTGCTAGCGGAATTTGACTATGAAAAAAATGCATCGTTCAAACCGAATGAACTCTATGTGCTTTCACAAAGGAAAGTCTGGTGGAAATGTAAAAAAGGACATGAATGGCAGGAGAGAGTGTTCAGTAGAGGTACTCTTGGAGCGGGCTGTCCTTTTTGTCTGCCACTTGATAAGTAGCAAAGGATAGTAGCAAGAGGATAGTATCTGAGCACTTATGCCTGCAAGAGTGCTCGGATACTAGAATGGAATATACGTAGCATCAACTTAAGGAATACATATTGTCTAATAAATAAGACTCTGCTACAATCATTCTGTAACCTGTTGAGCAATTGAACTTATATGTACCATATTTCAAACAACCTTTTTGAACCTTCAAAAGGAACATTACTTCACAAATACGATATGTACATCTTGAAGTAATGTATGTTTTTGAAATAACGTACATATGAGGTTCAAACCCTTATATATAAAAGGCTTGACGACACTGAGCAATAATGTACACAAAAAATCGGTTTAGTTTTATTTTGCGCATGGCGTGATTGAGGGTTGTATGAGACTGGACAAGTATTTAAAGGTGTCGCGTCTGATCAAGAGACGTACCGTTGCCAACGAAGCCTGCGACGCGGGCAGGGTTTCGATAAACGGCAAGCCCGCGAAGGCCTCCGCCGAGGTTAAGGTCGGAGACGTGATCGAGATCGGCTTCGGAACAAAGAGCGTAAAGGTCGAGGTTCTGGGCATTGCGGAGACGCAGAAGAAGGACGAAGCGGCCGAGTTATACAAGTATTTGTGAGGCTTCTTCACATTTTTTAAAATTTTTTACACTGCAGGACTAAAGTTTCTGTGTAAAATGACGATAAACGTAATGAAGACGTAGTGCTTCACTATGTGGTCGGGAGGGAAGATTTATGCGCAGAAAGGGCAGAAGTTCAAGAGCGGCGATGGGGATCATCGTCATTATCGTTATGTTCATATGCGTACTCATTCTTGTGAAGACCGAGAAGCTCACAGGCGAGCTGAACGCCAGGAATGAGACTATAAAGCAGCTGGATGCGAGCATCGCGGCGGCAAACGAAAAGACAAAGTCTATCGAGAACGAGATCAAATATCGGGAAACCGATGACTATATAGAGGATCAGGCCAGGGAAGCGCTGGGGCTCAGATACCCCGACGAGATCATTCTTGTGCCTAAGGAAGGCTCCGAGTGACCGGATGGAACAAAAAGTAATCGATTACATCAAGCTTAATAATATGCTGTCCCATGGGGACGGCGCAGCAGTGGGCGTATCGGGTGGTGCAGACTCGATGTGCCTTCTTAATATTCTCTTTTCTCTCAGGGACCGTTTCGGTCTCAAACTCATTGCGGTACATGTGAATCACGGGATCAGGGGCGCTTCGGCGGATGCGGACGAGCATTTTGTCGAAGCTTTTTGCCGTGAAAAGGGCATTGGATTCAGGGCTTTTCACGCGGATATCCCGAAGCTTGCGAAGGAGAAGGGACTGACGGAGGAAGAGGCCGGAAGGCAGTTCAGATACGAATGTTTTGCGAAGGTCTGCGCCGATGAAGGACTGAAATACATCGCGGTCGCGCATAACCGCGACGACAACGCCGAAACCGTGCTCTTTAACATCGCCAGAGGCAGCGGGATCTCCGGACTTCGCGGGATCGCGCCGGTAAGAGCCTTCGGCGGGTATACGATCATCAGGCCGCTATTAGACTGCAGCAGGGCGATGATCGAGGAGTATCTTCGTGACAATGGGATCGCCTACAGGACCGACGAAACGAATCTTACTGAGGAATACAGCAGGAACAGGATCAGGAATACAGTGATCCCGATCCTTAAGGAGTCGATAAACAGCGAAGCTGCGGCCCATATCGCGGGAGCCGCGAAAAGAGCGGCGGAGCTCGAGGATTTCGTGGCCTGCGAGGCAAATAAACGTATCGCGGAGCTGAAGGCCGCGGGCAAATATTCGGAAGAGGACGAAGAAGGCCGTACCGTACGTATAGCGATCGATACCGAAGCACTCGAAGATATGCATGCGGCACTCAGGACCGTGATCCTGCGAGGGGCCATGGGCGAGCTGGCGGGGAAGCTGAAGGACCTTGAAGAGATCCACGTAAGGGCCGTAGAAGGGCTTGCTGCGAACCGGGTCGGGCGCAGTGTCGATCTTCCCTACGGCATCACGGCACGGCGGGATTACGGACGAATTGTCCTCGAGACCGCTAAAAAGACTGAAAACAAGGCGTTTTCTTACGATGTGACAGGGCTTGACGGCGAGGGATTTAAGATCGCTCTGCCGGACGGAAAGATCCTTTATTTACGGTTAATTCCATGTGAAAAAAATCTAAACATTCCCAGAAACGACTATACGAAATTTTTCGATTATGATAAGATTAAAGGAAGTATAGCGGTCAGAACGCGCCGCGAGGGAGATTATCTCCTCATAAAAGGCGGGGACGGAAGCGGGAAGCTCTGCAGCAAGAGCCTGAAGACCTGGTTCATCGACAATAAGATCCCGGGTCCCGACAGAGACGGCACGGTACTTCTTGCCGAGGGCTCTCACGTGCTCTGGATAGTTGGCAGACGCGGAGACGATTCGTGCTATGTTACGGAAGAGACACGGCGGATCCTGACAGCGGAGCTGAGATAACGGTGAATTTGTGCGATAAGCGAATGCCATCAGATGCAAGCTTGCTTGCATCTGATGGCTGAGCGAACGGTCATCGAGCAGGAGTTAGCCTGCTCGATGCGTGGAAGGGACGGCGGATTTATGAACAATATCGATGACAAGATTCAGATCATGATCGGACAGAAAGAGCTGGAGAAGAGGATCGCCGAGATGGGCGAGGAGATCAGCCGCGATTATGCGGGCAAAGAGCTCCATCTTATCTGCATCTTAAAGGGCGGAGTTATGTTCATGACAGAGCTTTCGAAGCATATCACCTGTCATGTTTCGATGGATTTCATGTCTGTTTCGAGCTACGGCAACGAGCGCAAGTCCTCGGGCCGCATCAGGATATTGAAGGACCTTGACGAGCCTATCGAGGGCAGGGACGTACTGATCGTTGAGGATATCATTGATTCCGGCAAGACCCTCGCGCATCTGATAGAGGTGCTCGGCGTACGCAAGCCCAATTCCATCAAGCTCTGCACGATGCTTGATAAGCCCGACCGCCGTGAAGTGGATGTGAAGGTCGATTATGTCGGCTTCCAGATCCCCGACAAGTTCGTCCTCGGATACGGACTTGATTATGATCAGTTCTACCGCAATATCCCGTATATCGCGGTGGTTGAATAAAGAGTTATATGGAGGTTTGATCCTTGAAAAACAGCAGATACAAAGGCCTGGTTTTTTATCTCGTAGTGCTGGCGGTGGTGATGCTGGCGCTCTATCTTTCCGACAGTCTTGCGGGAAGCGGAACGAGCGTATACAGCTACCAGGAATTCGAAGCCGCGGCACAGAAAAATCAGGTCTACAGTGTGGCCATTGAACCGAACGAGGAGGTTCCGACCGGAACCGTAACGGTTACCCTGATCTCGGGTCAGAAGGGCAGATTCTACTGCTCGGATGTTAAGGAGATCGAGGCGGTAGCGAGAGACAATGCCATCCCTTACACAATGGGCAAGATCTCAAAGCCCAACTGGTTCCTTACGGATGTGCTTCCGTACATCATCCTTCTCGTGGTATTTGTCGTAATGTTCACGATGATCACCGGACAGGCGGGCGGCGGCAACAATTCCAAGATGATGAACTTCGGCAAGTCCAGGGCAAAGCTCGCGAAGGACATGTCAAAGCGTTTCAATTTCGGTTCGGTAGCGGGACTTAAGGAAGAAAAGGAAGATCTCGAGGAGCTCGTTGATTTCCTCCGTGACCCCGCGAAGTATACAAGGCTCGGAGCGCGTATCCCGAAGGGCGTACTGCTCGAGGGCCCTCCCGGAACAGGTAAGACATTGCTCGCGAAGGCGGTTGCCGGTGAAGCCGGAGTTCCGTTCTTCTCGATCTCGGGTTCCGATTTCGTTGAGATGTTCGTCGGCGTCGGCGCATCGCGTGTGCGTGACCTTTTCGACGACGCGAAGAAAAACTCGCCCTGTATCGTATTCATTGACGAGATAGACGCCGTAGCGCGCAGGCGCGGTACCGGTATGGGCGGCGGCCATGACGAAAGAGAGCAGACGCTCAACCAGCTGCTCGTAGAGATGGACGGTTTCGGCATCAACGAGGGCATTATCGTTCTCGCAGCCACAAACCGTGTTGATATCCTCGATCCCGCGATCATGAGACCCGGCCGTTTCGACCGCAAGATCGTAGTCGGAAGACCCGATGTCAAGGGACGCGAGGAGATCCTGAAGATCCATGTAAAGGACAAGCCTCTCGGCGAGGACGTAGATCTTCAGCAGGTGGCTCAAACCACGGCCGGCTTTACCGGAGCGGATCTTGAGAACCTGATGAACGAGGCCGCGATCGCGGCGGCGAAGGATAACCGCAAATATATCTGCGCAGAAGATGTAAAGAAGAGCTTTATCAAGGTAGGTATCGGCACCGAGCGCAAGAGCCGCGTGATCTCCGACAAGGAAAAGAAGATCACGGCTTATCACGAGGCCGGGCATGCGATACTGTTCCATGTGCTTCCCGATGTGGGACCCGTTTATACGGTTTCGATCATTCCCACCGGTCAGGGCGCAGCGGGCTATACGATGCCGCTGCCCGATAAGGACGAGATGTTCAACACCAAGGGCCGCATGAGACAGGATATCATCGTGGATCTGGGCGGACGCGCAGCCGAGTCGATCATCTTTGACGATATCACGACCGGCGCTTCGCAGGATATCAAGACCGCGACGAAGATCGCGCGCAGCATGGTAACGAAGTACGGTTTCTCGGACAATATGGGTCTTGTCAACTATGACAACGAGGACGATGAGGTATTCATCGGACGCGACCTGGCTCACACCAGAAGCTACAGCGAGAATGTCGCGAACCTGATCGACGAGGAAGTAAAGGCAATAATCGACGAATGCTACGCCGAGGCGAAGAGGATACTGAACGAGCATATTGACGTGCTTCACGCCTGCGCAGCCCTGCTTGTCGAAAAGGAGCGTATTACCAAGGACGAGTTTGAGGCATTATTCACACAGGCAGAGGGATGAGCATTGTGCAAAGTGCACAAAAGAGAATAGTAAGTTTTGTTAAGTTTGTGCACACTTAATCGCGGACTCTGCTATAATAATACTCGTAAACCCCAATACATTATATAGTTTTTGCTACACCCCATAAGTAACAAAAATACCTTCTCCAAAAAAGGACAGTCGCAAGATTGTCCTTTTTTACTTTCTAATTTTCTGTTTCTAAAATTTGTGTTATAATATGAACGATGCAGTGCATCGTTCAACGAGGAAAGCGTGAAACGCTTTTCGAGTCGGATCTTTAACTCTATAATCCCGGATCGAAAAGGCAGCAGGTATGGAATATTATCCCAGTAGTGAACAACAGCAGAACAGGACGGTAAACGAATACTACGCACCCGTGGAGACGATGGCGAATTCGAATATCGGATTCATGACCACGCAGTTTATCCGCAGGGCTGTATTCAGCGACGGCACGGCCGAATACCGTTCCCCTATGGAACCCGGACAGAACGAGCCCGTAAAGCTCCGTATAAGGGTTGCCAAGGGTAACGCATCGGCGGTTGTATGTGTTGTCGGAAGCCGGAGACTTCCCATGGGCGTCGCGTACAGCGATCAGCTTTTTGATTACTATGAGTGTACATATACTACAGGGGTAGAAAATGTTTCCTATTATTTCATTATCTGGTGCGGCGACAGATATTACTTCTACAACGCGGTCGGCGTTACCGAGAATCATGACGAGACCTACGATTTCAAACTGATGCCCGGCTTTAAGACTCCGGACTGGGCAAAGGGCGCGGTCATGTACCAGATTTTTACCGACCGTTTTGCCGATGGAGCCAATGACAACCGCACTCTGACCAACGAGTATTTTTACATCGACTGCTATTCGCGCGAGGTGCTCGACTGGAACAAGACTCCCGAGAACAACGACGTGGGCATTTTCTACGGCGGCGATCTCAGCGGCGTTCTGAGGAAGCTTGATTATCTGCAGGACCTCGGCATCGAAGTCATCTATTTTAACCCGCTTTTCGTTTCCCCTTCCAATCATAAATACGACACGCAGGATTACGACCACATCGATCCTCATTTTACCGTTATCCCGCATGATTACGGCGATGTGCTGACCGACGGAGATACGGACAACAGGCATTCCGCACGCTATATCACGAGAGTTACCGATCTGACGAATCTCGAAGCGAGCAACGCATTTTTTGCGAAGTTCGTCGGCGAATGTCATAAGCGCGGGATCAGGGTCATCCTCGACGGCGTGTTCAATCATTGCGGTTCGTTCAATAAGTGGCTGGACGGCCAGCATATATATGAGGATGCGATAGGCTTTGAGAAGGGCGCGTACGGACATGCCGACAGCCCTTACCGCAGCTTCTTCAAGTTTAATGACGACAGCTGGCCCGACAATTACAGCTACGACGGCTGGTGGGGTCATAAGACGCTTCCCAAGCTTAATTACGAGGGCTCGCCCGAGCTGGTGGAATATATACTCAATATCGCGCGCAAATGGGTTTCCGAGCCTTTCAACTGCGACGGCTGGAGACTTGACGTGGCTGCAGACCTCGGCTATTCCGAGGAGTTCAACCACGAGTTCTGGCGCAAGTTCCGTACCGCTGTAAAGGAAGCGAATCCCGAGGCCATCATCATTGCCGAGAATTATGAGAACTCCGGCAAGTGGCTGCAGGGCGGTGAATGGGACAGCATCATGAACTACGAGGCTTTCATGGAGCCCGTAACCTGGTTCCTGACCGGAATGGAGAAGCACAGCGACTTCTTCCGCGAGGACATGTTCCGCAACAATGACGCGTTTTTCGGCGCGATGCTGTATCACATGAGCAGGATGAATACACAGAGCCTGCTGACCGCGATGAACCAGCTCTCGAACCACGATCATTCGAGATTTATGACGAGGACCAGCAGGAGAATCGGAAGGCTCGCTACCTGCGGACCCGAAGAGGCTTCCTGGGATATCAGGCCCTGGTGCATGCGAGAGGCTATTGTTATCCAGATGACCTGGCCCGGCGCTCCGTGTGTGTATTACGGCGATGAGGCCGGCGTCTGCGGCTGGACCGATCCCGACAGCAGGAGGACCTATCCCTGGGGACGCGAGGACCGCGATCTGCTGAATTTCTATAAAGAATTGATCAAAATACACCGCTCGTACGATGCGCTGAAGACCGGCTCGGTCAAGTTCCTCGCAGGAGACCATGCCGTCATCGTATACGGCCGGTTCAACCAGACCGAGAAGCTTGTGACCATCGTTAATACCGATGATGTTGCGAGAAATATCGACATTCCCGTATGGGAGCTCGGTATCGATGACAACGAGACCATGGTGCGCCTGGTCGAGACCTATGACAGCGGTTATAACTTCTTTGCCGAGATGTATCACGCCGAGCGCGGCGTGATCGCGATGCATCTTGAGCCGCACAGCGCGGTGATATTGAAGAATCTTATGAGGTATCTGCAGTGACAAAAGCAAAACTGAAACAGATTCTCGGGCTGCTGGATGAGCATTATCCTCCGCAGCCCTGTTTTTTGGAATATAAGGAGCCTTGGCAGCTGCTGTTCGCGACGATCCTTTCGGCGCAGTGCACGGACGCGCGGGTAAATATGGTCACAAGAGACCTGTACGTAAAGTATCCGGATCTCGAGGCTTTTGCGGGCGCGGATCTTGCGGAACTCGAGGAGGACATCCGCTCGACCGGCTTTTACCATAATAAGGCCCTTCATATAAAGGCGGCGGCGATCGAGCTGCTGAGCCGCTTCGGCGGCGTCCTGCCTTCGGATATAGAGTCCCTGACCTCGCTCCCGGGCGTGGGCAGAAAAACGGCTAATGTGGTCCGGACGCATATTTTCGGCATACCGAGCATTGTCGTAGATACGCATGTGAAGCGCGTATCGAAGCTGCTCGGCATTACGCATACCGACGATCCTGTCAAGGCAGAGTTCGAACTGATGGACATTCTTCCCGAGGATCACTGGAGCGCATGGAACCAGCAGATCATCACGCA
>CAMZAI010000116.1 GCA_947304065.1 uncultured Clostridia bacterium
TGTGACAGGATCACAAGAAAATGCCTATATTGAACAGCCACTGCGCTGTACAAAATCAAAGGAATCCTGTACATCTGTACAAGAAAATGCTCATATTGTACAGACCTGTACAAAAACGAAGATTTCCTGTACAGCTGTACAAAAAAGAGCCCGTATTGTACAGCCCTGTACAGAAACAAAGTTTTTCTGTACATCTGTACAAGAAATAACTCATATTGTACAGACGGAAGCACTCTCCCGAGTAAACGCACAAAAGCAGAAGATAGGCAAAATTCAGGCAATACCGCAAATTAGTTTGACAATCAAAGTAATGGATATATACTTAGGGTAAAAGGAAGATCTCTGAATAACTCTTTGTTAAGGGGAGGAGCTAAGATGGGAACTTTAAATACTATATTACTTGAATATGCCATCGGTATAACGATAGGCTTTGTGATAGTTCTTATATCCAGAATAAGATATAAGAAACTTAGTGAAGAGCTGAAAAAGCAGATCGACATGACGAAAGTCAACGGTATGCCCGGAAATCAGCCGCAGCAGCAGGTACAACAGATTCCGTACACGCAGATGCAGGGCGGTATTCAACAGCAGCCGATGCCGATGCAGCCGGTACAAAATCCGATGCCTATGCCGCAGCCGATGCAGCCGGCTCAGGCACAGTTCCAGACGCAGGCATTCGTGCCTCCGGTTCAACCTCAGGTTCAGCCTCAGGTAAGACCGCAGGTTACGGCAGAGAAGCCTGAGCCACAAAAGACGAAGATCAGCGCCATCGGTGTCGTATTTGCAGTCGGTGTGCTCCTTTTACTGGTCAGTGCCGCAGTATTCCTCACAGCTTCCTGGCAGACGCTGGCTCCTGTAGCAAAGTGTGCGGTCCTTGGATCAGCGACGCTACTGGTCATGGGTATGTCGGTTGTATTCAAGAAGGTCCTGAAGCTCGAGAAAACAAGTATGGCTTTCTACAGCCTTGGCTGCCTTTTGATCCCGGTAACGCTTCTTGCGGGCTATCTGTCCTTCGGGTTTGACAGGATATTTATACTCCTTATCCTATGTGCAGTATCACTGGCGATAACGGGCGCCCTTGGTTACTTTATCTATAAGTCCAAGCTTCATGCCGCTATAAGTTATCTCGGATTGATATGGCTTTCTGTATTTATCTGCAGCGAAGTCATCGGAGACGAAGAAGGCTTTATATTCGGACTATCCTTTGGTTGCCTCCTGGCAGGCCTCGTCGGATTCTTTGTTAAGGACAAGGTCATAAGCATAGTATCCGAGGTCATATCTTATCTGGCAGTTTTTGTATTCTTCCTGTGCTACATGATCCCTCTGCCTTGGCAGCTGATCTCCATGATCCTCTGCGCGGTGGCGTTTGCGCTCTGCTTCAAAAAGAGGAAGTTCATCATGGCAGTCATGCCGGTACTTGTCGTCATCATCGGTGTGACGAGCCTGTGCCAGTTCTATGATAACGTCCGTATAGATCATAAGCCACTTATGGTCATCGGCTTGACCCTCACGACGGTATTTGCGGCAGGTTACCTCCTGGCGGCCAAGTTCCTTAAGATATCGAGTCCTTTCAGCAATGCATATATCCTGGCGGGAAGCATAGCGGCAGGTATCGCGAGCGGCATCATGGTGGATGCGTTCCCGGAGTTCGTCATGATCCCTGCGGTCATCACGGCATTCCTTATCCTCATCCTCTCGAAAAACAAGATCGAGAAGATCGTCTACTGGCCGGTTCTGGCTTTGATGGTACTTATCGAGTCATTCTGTCTTGAGGGCCTGTTCCATGTCGCGCTTCTTGTCCTCGCCATCTACGCGGCTGTATATGTTTATTCCCTCTTCTCTGGAAATTACGCCGCCAACGGATCTTTCGCGATCATTACCATGATAGCGTTCCCGGCCTTCGGAATGTTTATTGACTTTTATTTCTTCCTGGCCGTCCCGGTCGCGCTTTATATATTGACTGTGATCTTTCAGAGGAAAAAGCCTTTCAATGATCTGCCGTATCACATCTTCAGGGCGGGGCTCTCGCTGGTCTTTGCAGTCACGGCGTTCATAGTGATCGACAAGCTCCATGATCATCCGACCTACCTCATCGCGATTGTCCTGGGAGCTTCCGTGGCATTTTTGGTAACGAGCCTTTTCGACCCGAAGGACCGCTTTGCGGGCGCAGTCCCGAGCCTTGTGATCCCGGTCGCGCTTTACTGGCTCTACCTGACGCTCACGCTGGACTTCTTCCTCGCGGCGCCTCTGAACTACGCGATCTTTATCCTGGCCATCGTGCTCTCGGCAGTGGCGGGCAGGATCATATACAGATCCCTCTTCTCGAAAAAGCATTTTGACTTCATTATGCTCTTCAGCCTCGTCTACATCGTTGCGGGATATATCGCGAAGGTCAATTTCTTTGCGCTCCTGTCAGTATTTATCATCTGCCTCATAGGCGGTTTCGGAAAAGAAGGCCAGAGCGTAAGAGAGAGGATCCTGACTTACATCAAGCCGATCCTGTCGCTCTTTACGTTGAGTTTGGCTTTTACCTTCATCAATACTGATATTAAGGCGATCGACGACACGGTCCTTTACCAGCTGAGGCTTCTCGCTTTCCTCATCGCGGCGGCGGTCATCTGCTTTGTCATAAGGCTTACGGGCAGGAAGTGGATCTGGTTCGCTTCGCTCGCTATCGTCCTTCAGGTGGACATCATAATCGCACTCATGACCAGGGAACTGCTGCCGCTGTCGGTCGTTTTCGCCCTCGCAATCGCGGTCACGGTATATTCCTTCATAGGGAAGAGGAAGAGCTATCTGATCCTCGGTGTGGTCTCTCTGATCGAGAGCGCCGTCGGGCTGTCGACCGTATACTGGCAGAACAGGTACTGGTGGGCATATCTCCTCGTCGCGGGCGTTGCGCTGATCTCGCTTGCATCCGTAAACGAGTACAAGAGGCGCAAGGCGGCCGAGTCCGGAGCGGAAGAAAAGAAGATCATGCTGTTCGAAAACTGGACGTGGTAATTCTGTGGCAATAATTCCTCTGCGGTTGACTTAATGGTGACGTTATGATAATACTTTGATAGTCAAATTATTTTACAGTCAAATCAAAGAGGTAAAGATGATAGGAAAGATTGTTGGTCTGGGATCATACCTGCCTTCGAAAGTCCTGACGAATAAGGACCTCGAAGAGATGGTGGAGACCTCTGATGAATGGATCGTTGAGCGCACGGGCATCCGTGAGAGGCATATCTCCGATCCTTATACGGAATCCGTATCGCAGATGGCGGTGAATGCGGCCAAAGAGGCGATCAGGGATGCAGCGATAGATCCTGATGAGATCGATCTCATTATCCTGGCGAGCACGACGAGTAACATGGTCATACCGTCGTGTTCCTGCGTCGTTCAGAGAGAAACGGGCGCGAAGAACGCGATGTGCTTTGATCTGAATTCCGCATGTACGGGTTTTCTTACGGCATATAACACGGCGCAGAGCTTTATCGAGGCAGGTCATGTGAAGACCGCCCTGGTACTGGGAAGCGAGTGCACGAGCAATTACGTCGACTGGACCGACAGAGGCACATGTATCCTTTTCGGAGATGCTGCCGGTGCAGCCGTTTTGCGTGCGCAGGAAAGCGACAGGAAGAACATGTTCGTCCTTCATGCCGACGGCAGGAGATCTGACTGCCTCTACGCTGAGAACATGAAGCAGAGGAAGGATCCCGAGGAACTTATCCCCAAGACGTTCTTCCAGATGGACGGCAAAGAGGTGTTCAAGTTCGCGGTAACGGCGGTCCCTCAGATCATCAAGGAACTGTGCACTAAGTTTTCGATAGATAAGGATGAGGTGGATCTGTTTGTACTCCACCAGGCAAACAGGAGGATCATCGAGGCCGTCAGCAAACGCCTTGATATCCCTCTCGAAAAGTTCCCGATGAACATCGACCGTATGGGCAACACGTCTTCCGCCAGCGTCCCGTCGCTCCTTACGGAGCTCAAAAAAGCGGGCAGGCTCAAGGAAGGCACAAAGATCATTGCTTCAGGATTCGGCGCCGGCCTTACCTGGGGCGCAAGCTATATAGAATTCTGATCCGGAGGAATTACCATGAAAACAGAGATCACAGAACTTTTGGGAATCGAATACCCGATAATCCAGGGCGGTATGGCCTGGGTAGCGGACTATCACCTCGCGGCGGCAGTGTCTGAGGCCGGCGGACTCGGTATCATCGGTGCAGGCGGAATGGACGCCGAGATGGTAAGAAACCAGGTCAGGGAAGTCAAGAAGCTCACGAACAAGCCCTTTGGCGTTAACGTAATGCTCATGAACCCGCACGCCCCCGAGATCGCGAAGATGCTCGTCGAAGAGGACGTCAAGGTAGTAACGACAGGCGCGGGCTCCCCTGAGAAGTTCATGCCGATGTGGAAGGAAGCGGGCATCAAGGTCATTCCTGTCATAGCTTCCGTGGCATACGCAAAGAGAATGGAGAAAGTCGGCGCTGATGCGGTAGTCGCAGAAGGCACCGAGTCCGGCGGACATATTGGCGAAGCAACGACGATGACACTCGTTCCGCAGGTCGTTGATGCGGTAAATATCCCGGTAATCGCTGCAGGCGGCATCGCGGACGGCAGAGGATTCGCGGCAGCTTTCATGCTCGGCGCGAAGGCAGTCCAGATGGGTACGGTATTCATCTGTGCCGAGGAGACGAACGTTCACCAGAACTATAAGGACTTCGTAATGAAGGCCAAGGACATCGATTCCAAGGTAACGGGAAGGAGCACGGGTCACCCTGTAAGGATCCTTCGAAACCAGATGGTCACGGAGTACCTGAAGCTCGAGTCCGAAGGCGCATCGTTAGATGAGCTCGAGCATCTCACGCTCGGCGCGCTCAGGAAGGCCGTAGTCGACGGTGACGTCAAGACCGGAAGCGTAATGGCCGGTCAGATCTCGGGCCTCGTTAAAGAGCAGAGAACATGTAAGAAGATCATTGAAGATATCATGACAGAAGGAGAGAAGTTACTTAAGGTATGAGCAAGATAGCATTTGTTTATCCCGGTCAGGGAGTTCAGGCAGTAGGCATGGGAAAGGACTTTTTCGATAATTACGAGGAAGCCAGGGAGCAGATCAGGCTCGCATCCAAGGAGTCGGGCATCGATCTGGAGAAGATACTTTTCGAAGAAAATGAGCTTATCAATCAGACGGAGTATACGCAGCTCGCGATCGTTGCGACCTGTGCGGCCATGACCAAGGTCGTTGAGAAGACGGGCGTTAAGGCTTCCGTCTCGGCAGGTCTGTCGCTCGGCGAATATGCCGCTCTTATCGCGAATAAGGCCCTCAAGCCGGAGGACGCTTATAAGCTCATCTACCAGAGAGGCAAGTTCATGCAGGAGAGCAGCCCGGATGTCGAAGGCGGCATGAGCGCCATCATCGGCCTTCCGAGAGAGCCTGTCCAGGAAGTCTGCGACAGCATCGAGGGCGCTTGCGTGGCAAACCTCAACTGCCCGGGCCAGATCGTCATCTCAGGCGAGAAGGCGGCCGTTACCAAGGCAGGAGAGATCCTTAAGGAGGAAAAGGGCGCGAAAAGGGTCGTACCTCTTAACGTGTCCGGCGCTTTCCATTCAACTCTCATGAACGAAGCTGCAGAAAGGCTCGAAAAAGTGATGGAGGACGTTAAGGTCAACGAGATGGCTTTCCCATACGTGGCTAACGTAAACGCCGAGATCACTGACGACAAGAACGAAGTTAAGGAAAACCTCATCAAGCAGGTCTATTCGCCTGTAAGGTGGGAGGACAGCGTAAGGAACATGATCGCTGACGGCGTCGACCTCTTTATCGAGATCGGACCGGGCAAGACGATCGCGGGCTTCATGAAGAAGATCGATCCGGAGGCGAAGGTGATCAACATCTCGACCGTTGAGGATCTCGAGAAGCTCAAGGAGATCGCATAAGGAGGACTTTATGAGTAAAGCGGCAATCGTAACAGGCGGATCCAGAGGTATCGGAGCAGCTATCGTAAGAGCTCTTGCATCTGACGGATTTGATGTGGCCATAAT
The DNA here is from genome assembly GCA_947304065.1 of uncultured Clostridia bacterium. GTDB lineage: Bacteria > Bacillota > Clostridia > Lachnospirales > Lachnospiraceae > RUG11977. The sequence continues at coordinate 6,031 of CAMZAI010000116.1, forward strand.
CTATCAGGGATCAGTCGAGCGTGCTCAAAGTCTCGCCGAAGAGATCAAGGCGACGGGAAGAAACGCCGTCGCCATCCGGTGCGACGTATCGTCCCTCGAGCAGGTCGAGAAGATGACCTCTGAAGTAGTAGAGAAATTGGGCGGCGTTGACGTTCTCGTCAATAACGCGGGCAAGACCAGGGACGGTCTTATAATGAGGATGACGGAAGAGGACTTCGATTCCATCATCAATACGAACCTCAAGGGCGCTTTCAACTGCACGAAGGCAGTTACGCCGATCATGATGAAGGCAAGGAGCGGACGTATCGTTAACATCAGCTCCGTTGTTGGCGTTACGGGTAATGCCGGTCAGGCGAACTATGCGGCGTCCAAGGCAGGCATCATCGGACTTACGAAGTCCGCAGCGAAGGAGCTTGCCACGAGGGGCATCACGGTAAACAGCGTGGCTCCGGGATATGTCAGGACAGACATGACCGAAGTCCTGAGCGATAAGATCAAAGAAGCCATTCTCGCACAGATCCCGATGAAGAAGTGCGCAGAGCCTGAGGACATCGCGAATGTCGTATCGTTCCTGTGCTCGGACAAGGCGGGCTATGTGACGGGTCAGGTCATAAACGTCGACGGCGGAATGGTAATGTGAGGTAAAAGACATGAACGGAAGAAAAGTAGTAATCACGGGTCTCGGCGCGATCACACCGGTCGGCAATGACGTAAACACATACTGGGAGAGCCTGAAGGCCGGCAAGGTCGGCATCGGACCTATCACGAAGTTCGATACGACCGACTTCAAGGTCAAGCTCGCTGCGGAAGTCAAGGACTTCAACGCAACGGACTATATGGACTTCAAGACGGCCAAGAGAGCGGAACTGTTCTCGCAGTACGCCATGGCGGCGGCCGTTGAGGCCATGAAGGATTCCGGCCTCGACATGGAAAAAGAGGACGCTTTCAGAGTAGGCTGTATCGTAGGTTCAGGCGTCGGTTCGATGCAGGCCAACGAGCGCGAATACGGTAAGCTCATGAATCCGAAGTTCGGCCCGTCAAAGGTCGCTCCGATGTACATCCCGATGATGATCTCCAATATGGCGGCAGGTAATGTCGCGATCCTTCTGGGTTTGAAGGGCAAGAATATCGATGTCGTAACAGCCTGTGCATCAGGCACGAACTGTATCGGCGAGGCGTTCAGATCGATCGCCTACGGCGAGGCTGACGTCATCTTCGCAGGCGGCACCGAGGCAGCTATCTGTCCTCTGGGAGTTGCGGGATTTACGTCCCTTACGGCTCTCTCGACTAATGAGGATCCGATGCTCGCTTCAAGACCGTTCGATGAGGAGAGAGACGGCTTCGTTATCGGTGAGGGTGCAGGCATCCTCGTGCTCGAGGAAGAAGAGCACGCCAAGGCAAGATGCGCAAAGATCTACGCTGAGGTCGTAGGCTACGGCGCTACATGTGACGCATTCCACATCACTTCGCCTGCAGAAGACGGAAGCGGCGCGGGCATGGCAATGAAGTACGCCATGCAGGATGCGGGCATCGAGCCTTCACAGATCGACTATATCAATGCACACGGAACTTCCACACACCATAATGACCTTTTCGAGACGAGGGCGATAAAGTTTGCGATGGGCGATGATGCCTATAAGACGCATATCAATTCGACCAAGTCCATGACGGGACATCTCCTCGGAGGCGCGGGCGCGATCGAGGCGATCGACGTGGTCAAGTCGATAGAGGAGGGCTACATCCATCTGACGGCGGGCTCAAAGACGCCGGGCGGGGAGTGCGACCTCAACTACTGCTTCGGCGAGGGAGTCAAGAAGGATATCACATATGCAATGTCCAATTCGCTGGGATTCGGAGGACATAACGCAGTCATCATACTGAAGAAGTATGTCAGATAAGGAGGGTCTTATGGCAAACAAGCTCAACATCGAACAGATCAAGGAGATCCTTCCGCACAGACACCCGTTCCTCCTGATCGACACGATCGAGGACTTTGAGCCGGGTGAGTATGCCATCGGCAAGAAGTGCGTAAGCTTCAACGAGCCTTACTTCGCGGGGCATTTCCCGCAGATGGCGATAATGCCGGGCGTTCTGATCGTCGAGGCGCTCGCACAGACAGGTGCCGTTGCGATCCTCTGCAAGGAGGAGAACAAGGGCAAGATCGCGGTCTTCACGGGCATCGACAACTGCAAGTTCAAAAAGCCGGTGGTACCGGGCGACGTTCTGACGCTGGAGACCAGGATCACGCAGGTCAGGGGCCCTATGGGCATCGGTGAAGCAAAAGCAACCGTAGACGGCGAGCTCAAGTGCAGCTGCACCATCAAGTTTGCGGTCCTCAACAACTAAATCGCGGTTAACGGGGCGCGCCCTGCACCCCGGGAATAACTGATAACGGAAACGAAGTCCCGTCGGGGACCACAAAGCCATAACAAGACCTTAAGGCGCATGTGGGACCCGGGGACTTCATTTTTTTGCCTTTTCGAAAAGCAAATGAAATTTCTTTTGGCCTATTCAAAAAGAAAATCAGGAAAAAGTGAAAATTTGCTAGGGTTTGACGCAAATCACTCCTTTAATAAAAAAGGGGATGATTGTATAATCGGAAAGGATGGCGCGGATTGTGCCAAAACTATAAAAATTCACAGGAGTGATCTACATATGGCAATGGTTCAA
>CAMZAI010000117.1 GCA_947304065.1 uncultured Clostridia bacterium
TATTCGCAATGGCGAACCCCACGCCCGAGATCATGCCCGAAGAGGCAAAAGCGGGCGGAGCCCGCGTAGTGGCGACCGGCCGCAGCGATTATCCGAACCAGATCAACAATGTTCTCGTGTTCCCCGGCATTTTCCGCGGCGCTCTGATGGTGGAGGCCCGTCAGATAGTCGAGGAGATGAAGCTGGCCGCCGCCAAGGCAGTGGCTTCGCTGGTTTCCGATGAGGAGCTGGCCGATGACTATATCATACCGAGTCCTTTTGATAAGCGCGTAGCCGATGTCGTAGCCTGCCGCGTGGCGGAGGTTGCCGAGCAGCTCGGTATCGCGGGCAATCCCGGATGCCGGGAACTCTAAAGTGGCCGGAAGCCGATGCAGAGAGTTCCGGACTGACGCATGATACCGAATACATGATAAAGGAAGATCAGATGTCCGAAATAAAATGTCCCAACTGCGGGGCGATGTTCGACCCGCATGAGCCGAAGTGCCCGTACTGCGAATATATCAATCCCGCGGGCGCCCAGGAAAAATATATGCAAAAGCTCGAGCAGAACAGACTGAAGCTCGACAATGTCGATGAGGAGGCCGCAGAACTCTATCATTCCGAAATGAAGAAAAAGGGCAGGCGCCTGGCTCTCACGATCGGGATCACCGTTGCGGTCATCATCCTCGGTATCGTGTTCTTTGCACTGAAGGACCGTTTTTTCAGGCCTTCTTACGAGCGTTCTTCCGAGGAAGAGATCAGGGAGATCGCCTGGCAGAGGGAGAATTTCCCTAAGCTCGACGAGCTGTACGAGGCCGGAAAATACGACGAGCTCCTGGATCTGTACGACAGGTTCTCGCTGGAGACCCCGTACCATGACCTCTGGAACTGGCCGCATTTTCCGTTCGCCGACTGTCTGGTGCGTTTTTCACTTTTTACCGACTCCATGGAATCGTATCCGCGATATGTCAGGGAGGGCAATGCTTCCGCGCTTTCTTCGGTTGTTTACGCGGCATTCAGATTCTATTACCGCGATTATGACTCCGATACGAGGCTTTCCGAAAGCGACCTTGAGTTTCTCGACGGGCTGAGCGCGTATGCGGCAGACATAGTTCACAGCAAACTGAATTTTACCGACGAGGAAATGAGTGAGCTCAGATCTGAGCTTTACTCAAAAGGCTACATCGAGTTTTCCGCCTGCGAAGACATCGCAAAGAAATATATGAACAGGTTCACCGAGTAAAGGAAAAAATATGAAATGTAAGAACTGCAATGCCAATCTTCAGATCGAAGATGAGAAATGCCCGTACTGCGGAGCGGAAAATCCTTTCGCCAAAAAGCACCGCGCGGACATGAAAAAATACGCGGGCGAGTTCGCCTCCACCCGCAGCGAAGTGCTCCGAAACAGCTCCCGCTTCAACCGCTACACGGTCAAGATCACGATCGTCGCAGTGCTCGTGGCTCTGTGCGTCGGCGCGTTCATGCTGCAGCTGAATGCCTACAGCGTGAGGGAATACTTCCGTGACCGCAATATAGGCCTCCACAAAAATGAGCACATCAGCCGGGTGACAGAGCTGCTCGATGAGGGCAACTACATCGGAGCCTCCAACTATGTGAACGCCCACAGCATCAGCTATGTCGATCCCATAAAAGACTACAACGAGCTGTTCCAGATACTGCGCGAGTACAACTATATCACCGACGACATATCCGCGATCATCACCTGGGATAAGTTTGAGCATCATTATCAGCAGAAAGACGAGGTTTTCAACCGCATCTCGCAGAACATCAAATTCCTGTACGATGCGACGATCCCGCGCCAATACGCCTACGAAGGCAGCTATTCCGACGACAAGCTCGCGTACATGCAGGCGATCCTCGCAGATACGGAGATGCTGATGAGGGCCTACATGGGCCTGAAAGACGAGGATTTTGCGGAGCTTTACGAGCTCAGCGATATCAAACGCACATTGCTTTTGGAAGAAAGATACGGAGAGCTGATAAATGAATAATATAAAAACCGACAACACCCCCGCGGGCAAGCCCGCAAAAACTCCGGCGGACCGGATATTCAATCTGGCGATCACGGTCCTGGCCGTACTCTTTGTCATACTGATATTCGGATTTTTTCATAAGCTCCGCGGCTACAGCGGCCTCGACTACACGAACGGGGCGGACTCGATCTTAAGGAGCCTGAACCAGAGCAACTATTACTACGCCGCGAACAATACCTGGCGCAACCGCGCGCTGGACGTAAAGAACAAAGACGGCGAATTCGACATTCCCTATGCCCTCTCGGATTATTATCTGGCAGCATTTTATGAGACCGCGCACAGAGCGGCGGGAGACACCGCGAAAGCCGACACCTTCGCCGAAAAAAAGGCTGAGTACAGAAAAGCCGCGGGCGATCTCGCAATGATCGCCGACGACATTGACGAGGTACTCGCTCCGTTTAAGAGAGGCGAGTAAAGCGTCAGCCACGCGTACAAACAAAGAAAAACCCTCCGGACCTAGGCCCGAAGGGTAAAAAATAATGCGGAAAAAGGGACTTGAACCCTCATGAAATTGCTTTCACACGGACCTGAACCGTGCGCGTCTGCCAATTCCGCCATTTCCGCATTCATTGTTTCACAACGTTGTGATTATAGCACAGCACATATCAGAAATGCAAGCATTTTTTTGCAGGGAAGGAGGGCCGATGTCAAAAGCAGTAAATATCCGTATTTCGGGACTCCAGCGTGATATCTCCGATGAGCCTACAGTTGTAGAATGTATCGGAACCCTTCACTCCTCCGTCGGTCAGCATTACATACGCTACACCGATCCCGACGGGATACAGAATCTGATCAAGATCCGGAACGGTCATGCGACCGTCACCCGCACCGGCGCTCTCTCCTCTGTCATGGAATTCACGGAGGGCAGCCGCACGGAGTGCGTCTATCCGACGCCGTACGGGAATTTCGATACCGTGATCGAGACCGAAGCCGTCACCGTTTTCGCCGAAAACATCAGCTCGGAGGAGCCCTTCGCCCGCATCCTCTACGACCTCACGATGAACTCGCAGAAGATATCGGGCTGCGAGCTGAATATTATAATTCGATAGTCATGAAAAAGGGACTTGAACCCTCATAAAAACCGGTTCAAATCCCTTTGCTTTTCGCTATTGTTTTACAGCTCTGCGCGGATCTTCGCTGCGTATTCTTCAGCCTCTCCGTCGGCGTAGCTCAGCGTCTTCCACGGTATGATCACGCCATCGTCCTTATATCTCGGGATGAGGTGCACATGCAGATGGAATACCGACTGCCATGCGGCTTCGCCGCTGTTCTGGAGCATATTGACGCCGTCGCAGCCGAGCGCCTTCTTCTGTGCGTTCGCGATCTTCGAAGCAACTCCCACTATCTTTTTTGCCACGTCGGGATCTACCGCGAGCAGATCCGGCATATGCTTCTTGGGCAGGATCAGGACATGTCCCTTTGCCGCGGGCGCGATATCGAGCACCGCCCTGAAATCATCATCCTCATAAACCGTTGCGGAGCCGAATACTCCGTTTGCGATCTTGCAGAAAATACAATCTTCCATAGTTTCTTCCTCCTGTATATTAATTTCAATTCTTTCGTCGTAAATGTATCTTACAGCGTCATCTTTTCCCCGGGCGCGATCTCGTAATCCTTGCCCTTCCATGAGAACCGGAGTCTCGTCGCCGTCGGGTTCTCCGCCATGGTCATATCGGCGCTGAATCTCAGCTGCCCGTACGCCATCGTGTAATCGTAGACCTCGATGTTCGTCGCATACCAGATATCATCCCGGCCGCTCACTTTGTCCGCGAAAGTCTCGATGATCTCCCAGTTATTCTTAAAATCGAACTCGTAGCTGTGGCCCCAGAGGTAGAACAGCCAGGGCGCGCTTCCGGGCTTTCCGTTCACGAATCTGTCCGTCAGCTCGGGCAGCTTCTCGTCGCCGTGATGGCAGGTCGGGTTGAGCCTCAGCCAGTCCTTCGGCATATCAAAATTGTGCGAAGACCACACGGTTCTCGCATAGACTATCCCGCAGGCCTTAAGGGACGCAACCACATCGTCGCTGAAGGTTCCGAACGGATACGCAAAGCCCCTTACGATCCTGCCGTAATCGCGCTCGTGATTGATCCTGTCCTGCAGTATCTCTTGCGTACACATCGCGGGAGTCAGCTGCTCCAGGAACGGATGCGTAACGGCGTGTCCCGCTATCTCCTGTCCGCAGTTCGTATACAGCTCCAGCGCGGCTTCCTTTGTGAGCCTCCTGTGCGTGGTCCTGTAATCGTCAAATTCCCTGTCTTCGTACAGCCCGCTGTTGAGGTTCAGGGTTCCCTTTAAACCCTTTTCGTTCATCAGCGCGAGCAGGCGTCTGTCATTGATCACGCCGTCGTCGTAGCTGAGCGTCAGACACTTCGCTTTCCCGCCCGGAAAGCGCATATACAGATTCCCCATCTCTTCCTCCTCTTTCGAATGCCGGCCCCCGTCCGGACTTAGGTTAATTATATAATAAAGAATCTCATAAATCATTTCTTTTTTTATTTTTCTGTGCTACAATGGGCGTGCTATGAGAACAATACTTACTTTTTTATCATTATTTTTGTTTTTGGTACTGTCGATCCCGCTGTTCCTTCTCTTCAAGCTGATCGGCGTTTTCAACAGGCGCGCATGCGCATATCTTTCACAGAAGGTCGTTAATTTCGGCTTCCGCGTTGTGCTTTTGAGCGCCGGCGTGAAGATCAAATGTCTCGGCACAGAGAACGTACCGTCTGACCGCGCCGTGCTCTATACCGCGAACCACCGCAGCTACGCGGATATCCCGATCGGCTATCTGACAGTTCCGACTCTCACCGGATTCATCGCAAAGAAACAGATCAAAAACGTTCCTTCGCTGTCCTGGTGGATGACCAATATGAACTGCCTGTTCCTCGACCGTCATGACCTGAAGCAGGGCATGAAGACGATCCTCGCCGCCATCGACAATATCAAGGCGGGCTTCTCGATGTTCGTTATGCCCGAGGGAACGCGCAATCATGAGGACGAGATGCTCCCGTTCAAGGAGGGCACTTTTAAGATCGCGCTCAAGTCCGGATGTCCGATCATCCCCGTTGCTATCACGAATTCCGACGCCGTCTACGAGCTTCACCGCCCGTGGGTACGCAGGGCCAATGTCATCATTCATTACGGAAAGCCCATTTTCGTCGAGGACCTCACTCCCGAGGAGAGCAAGACGATCGGAGCGCGGGTACGCGATATCATTGCGGAGATGCTTAAAAAGGACGCTCCCCTGCTCAACGAAAAGAAGCGCAAAAAGGCCTGAGAACGCTTTGGAGTTTAGGCATATTTCCCTTGAAATTTGCCTTGCATGATGATACAATGATGAACGGATTTTGCGCGGGATAAGGGCCGCGCAGGGAAGAAAGAATGTAAGTCAAAGGAGTTATTTCAAATGTCAACAGGTTGGATCATTTTTATAATCGTTACGGTTCTCCTTATCGGAGGTCTTGTTGCCCTTACGATCCTGGGCAAGAAGATGCAGAAAAAGCAGGAAGAATCCGAGACCACGATGCGTCAGGGCGCGCAGATCATGTCGATCTTCGTTATTGACAAGGCCCGCAAGAAGCTCGTTGAGTCAGGTCTCCCGCAGATAGTCATCGACCAGACGCCCAAGTATCTCCGCCGCTCGAAGGTTCCTGTAGTAAGAGCCAAGGTCGGCCCGAAGGTTATGATGCTGATGTGCGACGAGAAGGCCTTCAATCTGATCCCCGAGAAGAAGGAAGTTAAGGTCCTGATGAACGGTATCTACATCGTTGAAGCAAAGAGCGCGCGCGGCGGCCTCGAGGCTCCGCCCGTTAAGAAGACCTTCAGACAGAAGCTTCAGGAGAAGTACTCAAAGCTCCGCAAGGAAGAGAAGGAAGCAGAGTCCAAGAAATCAAAGAAGAATAAATAACTTCGACAATGCAGCGAGTGCCTGTCTCCGAAACTGTGACAGGCACTCTTATTTTGTGTTCTTTTATTGCTCGATATAAGAATTGATCAGGTCGATGATAATGTCGGTCGCGTCCGCCTGGGTTGCGCCCTTCATCGCCGTGATATATTTGTCCTTGTCGGCAAATACGGTATTGATCGCATCGAGCAGAGTCTCGTTAGTTACGATCTCCTCCTCGAGCACGTAGCTGTAGCCGTGATGCTCGAATGACTCCGCGTTGAGGATCTGGTCGCCTCTGCTGGCAGCCGCCGAGAGCGGGATCAGAATGTTGGGCTTGGCGAGCGCTAAGAGCTCACATACGGCGTTGGCGCCGGCACGCGAGATGATCAGGTCCGCAGCAGCAAAAAGGTCCTTCAGCTCGTCGCTGATGTACTCATACTGTCTGTAGCCGGGGATATCGGCCAGGCTTTCGTCGCTCTTTCCTTTACCGGTCAGATGGATGATGTCGTAGGTCTTAACAAGAGTCGGGAGCAGGTTCCTGATCGCTTCGTTGATCGCCGCAGCGCCCGTGCTTCCGCCTACCACGAGGATGATCGGCTTATTGCCGATGAATCCGCAGAAATCCAGTCCTCTCTGTCTCTCTCCCGCGAACAGCTCCTTACGAAGGGGCGTCCCGGTGTGGACTGCCTTGCCCTCGGGCAGGTATTCGAGAGTCTCCGCGAAATTGCAGCAGACCTTGTCGGCCTTCGGGATGCAGAGCTTGTTCGCAAGTCCCGGAGTCATGTCCGACTCATGGATGATCGTCGGGATCTTATGACGGTGCGCCGCGAAAACCACGGGAACCGTAACGTAGCCGCCCTTTGAGAATACTACATCGGGCTTGAGCTGCTTCATGAGCTTGTTTGCCTCTCTCATTCCCTTGAGTACCTTAAAGGGATCCGAGAGATTCTTAATATCAAGATAACGTCTGAGCTTTCCCGAGGAAATCCCGTAGTAAGGGATCCCGAGTTTCTCGATCAGGCCTTTTTCAATGCCCTCATAAGAGCCTATATAGCTGATCTCGAAATCCTGCTCGCGCAGACGCTCTATCAGTGCGATATTGGGCGTAACGTGTCCTGCCGTTCCGCCTCCGGTCAATACTATCTTCTTCATAACAATCCTTCTTCGGTTTATTCCCCGATCGCTCCCTTGATAGCCTGTGCAAGCTGGTCCGGACATGATGTGGGCTTAAAACCGCACTTGATGCCCTCCATGCGCGAGATCGCGTCATGAACCTCCATGCCTTCCACAAGACGCGCTACGCCCTGTGTATTGCCGTTGCAGCCGCCCGTGAACTTAACGTTCGAAACTACCTTGCGGCCGTCCTGCTCGACGATGTCAAAGTTGATCTTCTGGGAACATACGCCCTGAGTCTTATATTCGTACATAGCTTTTCTCCTTAATTATGACTAACAATGAAACTTAACGAAGTGTACACCATTTCGGAGAAAAAGTAAAATGAAAGTTTTGTGAACACGTTACTATTCGCGAATAGTAACAATATCACAAAACTATCGTAAACGGTCCGTCGTTCACGAGCTCCACCTTCATATCCGCACCGAATTCTCCGTGTTGTACGACGGGAACTCTCTCCGCGCAGTACTTTACGAACTTCTCATAGAGGTCCTCCGCAAGATCGGGCGGCGCAGCCTCGGTAAAGCCCGGCCTGTTCGAGCGCGTATCCGCGTAGAGAGTGAACTGCGAAACGATCAGCAGCTCACCGTTCACCTGCGCGAGATTAAGATTGGTCTTGCCGTTCTCATCCTCGAAAATGCGCAGCTTCAGGAGCTTCTCCGCGTATTTGGCCACAGCCTCTTCGTTGTCCTCTTTTCCGACTCCGAGCAGCACGAGATATCCCTTTCCGATGCTGCCCACGGTCCGGTCCCCGACCGTCACCGATGCGCGAAGAACGCGCTGTATCACAAGCTTCATGCTTTCTTTACCTCCAACTTCGTTCCGGCATGCCTGCCTTAATCGATCGGTCTGCAGATCATGACGATCCTGTAGGGAATGTAGCCCGAGTAGTTCGTCATGTTTACCGAAGGCGAGGTCGCGTGGACCATCACTCCGGCGTTGTCCGCGTAATCAGGATAGTAATATCCGTAGCCGTAAGCCGAATTGCCGTAAACATTCCCGGCCGCGTAATACATCGCGACATGGTCGATGTTCATGTAGCGGTCGTTGGTGCTGCTTGAGTAAAAGATCAGATCTCCGGGCTTCAGCTCCGAAGGATCGATGTATTCGTAAGCGATCGCCCTGCCGTCGGCCTCGAGCGCCTTCGCGAGGTTCGCCGCAGTGGGCGCGTATTTCTTCTCTCCGGCCAGGTCGCAGCCTGCTGCCTTGTAGGCTCTCCATACCAACGCGCTGCAGTCGAAATACCCTTCCTCCATGCGCTTGTCCTGGCTGTATTTGGCTCCGATGAAGCCCATCGCCTTCTTGGCCGCGGTATATGCGATACCGCCTTTGCTGACCGTCACGAAGCATACAAAGCTGGTCAGGTCGCCGCATTTTACCGTAATGTATGTGTTTCCGGCAGATTTACCCTTAACGGTTCCGTCCGAGGATACGGACGCGATCTTTTTGTCCGCGGAGGAGTATTTGACCTTAATGCCCTCAGGCAGACCCGTAACCTTTATCTTCTGCGATTTTTTCTTCTTCAGGAGCAGAATGTCGTCCGAGATATCGGGCGCATAAGCCTCGATCGTATCCGTAAACTTCCTTC
>CAMZAI010000118.1 GCA_947304065.1 uncultured Clostridia bacterium
TCATTCCTGTTGGTATCGATAATATAGATATCGAAATTGAAACGTATTGACCACATATTCAGATACAGGAGGAATCATATCATGGCAAAGACAGCTATCATCACAGGCGGATCAAGAGGAATCGGCGAGGCTATGGCTCTTAAGCTCGGCGAGCTCGGCTACAACGTAGTTATCAATTACAGAAGCGAGTCTTCCAAGGCTCTTTCGGACAATCTTGCGGCAAAGATCAGCAAGGAGTACGGCGTTGAGACGCTCGTTGTAAGAGCTGATGTAAGCAAATACGAGGATTGCGAGAACCTTGTCAAGGCAGCCGTTGACAAGTTCGGCGAGAACATCGACGTACTCGTAAACAACGCAGGCATCACCAACAACTGCAACTGGATCGACATCAAGAGAGAGCAGTATGAGAACGTTATCAACACCAACCTCATGAGCTTCCTTCACATGACCCACCTTGTACTTCCTCACATGATAAATCATTCGAGCAAGGAAAATCAGTGCTGCATCGTTAACACCTCTTCCGTAGGCGGACTTACAGGCGTTATCAATCAGGCTGACTACTGCGCATCGAAGTCCGGTATCATCGGACTTACCAGAGCGCTTGCTCTTGAGTTCGCAGGACGCGGCGTTCGCGTTAACGCTATCGCACCCGGCATGATCATGACAGATATGCTCCGCGGCGTTAACCAGGATGAGCTCAACGCACTTGCGGGCACCATTCCCGAGGGCTTCATCGGCGATGTTTCCGATATCGCAGGCGCACTCGGATATCTTCTGACCGCTCCTTACATGACCGGTCAGGTTGTTTCGCCCAACGGCGGATTTGTTCTTCAATAAGCTATTCACGATACCAGTTCTTTCATTCCTGGGCTGCCGGATGCTTTATGCGTCCGGCAGCTCTTTGCATATTGACAATAAAACAGTTTTGGGTGATAATGAAATCGGTACGTGAATGAAGATTCACGAGATGGTGCCGCAACGAGACAGGATACGGTGTGTATGTATAAAAAACTTGATGACACTTCATTAACCAGGCTTCTTGAGGCCGGGATCGACGAATTCGCGGAGCACGGACTGGATAAAACGGTCATGTCCTCGATCGCGAACCGCGCGGGCATGAGCGTCGGCGTGATCTATAAGTATTTTGAGGATAAGGACGCTTTTTTCCTTGCGTGTGTGGATTATTCGCTCGAGCTTCTGCAGCAGACGATGGAGTCCGTTATCCTGAATGAGAACGATCTTCGGAAGTGTTTGAAGGATCTGGTCGCAGACCTTATCTCGGCTGCAGGAGAGCACCGGAATTATTACCGCATGTATCACGAGATCACATCGGGCAGCTGCGGCAAGTACGCCGCGGAGCTGGCTGCGAAGATCGAGAGCATAAGCGCGAAGGTCTACACGGAACTGCTCGGTAAGGCTGAAGCACAGGGCCGCATAGCGATCAAGGGGGATCCGAGGCTCTTTGCGTTTTTCTTCGATAATCTGCTGATGATGCTGCAGTTCTCGTTCAGCTGTGATTATTATTACGAGCGCATGAAGATCTATTGCGGCGAGGAGAACGCCGCGGATCCGCAGGCCGTTGGGGAGGCTTTTGTGGATTTCATGGGCACGGCGCTCGGACTTTAAGACATATCCGGAAGGTATCGGGCTCAGGCCCGACATGATATATGGGGGTTGCTTATGAATTACATCTTGTCCTATGACGTAGGAACGACGGGCGTAAAGTCATGTCTGTTCGGAATCGAAGGATCGCTCATTCCTGTCGGAGGCGAATACTGCACCTATAAGCTCTACATTCTTGAGAACGGCGGAGCGGAGCAGGACGCCGACGAATGGTGGGACGCGATCAGGACCACGACCGGAAGACTTCTGGAGAAGACCGGAGTGGATCCGGCCGATATCATCGGTATCTCATTCTGTTCGCAGATGCAGGGACTGGTGCTTGTGGACCGCGAAGGCAAAGCGCTTCGCAGGCCGATGAGCTATATGGACCAGCGCGCGGGCGACGTGATGAGGGAAACCGAGACCTTCGGCATTTCCGTAGCGGGCGTGAACATCCGCATGCTGCTTAAGAGCCTGAGGCTTACCACGGCTGCGTCCACGAGCGTCAAGGACCCTCTATGGAAGTATAAATGGGTTCAGAAGTATGAGCCCGGGATCTTTGAAAAAGTCTATAAATGGCTTGATGTCAAAGAATACTTTATCTGCCGCATGACGGGAGAATGCGTTATGACTCCCGATTCAGCATATTCCACTTTTCTTTATGACAGCCGCAAGGGCAAAGAGGGCTTCAGCAAAGAACTCTGCAAAATGTACGGCGTGAATTACGATCATCTGCCGAGGATCGTAGGGTGCTCGGAGGTTGCCGGAAGACTGCTTCCGAAGGCTGCCGAGGAGCTCGGTCTCATGTCGGGGACCCCGGTCTACGGCGGAGGCGGCGACGCGACGCTCATAGGCGTGGGCGCGGGTGCCACGAAGCTCGGAGACACTCATGTTTACTGGGGAACTTCCGGATGGGTAGGAACCGTGATCGACAAGCAGGTCGTCGATATCAACGCGATGATCGCGGGTATCGTGGGCGCGCAGGCGGACAGCTACAACTACTTTGCCGAGATGGAGACCGCAGGCAAATGCTTTGAGTGGGTCAAGGACCATCTGGTCATGGACGAGATCAACATATATCTCAAAAAAGTGGATGTCGCGGAATCTGTCGAGACCGAATACGTAAGCCTTTACGACTATATGTCGTCGGAGATCGCGAAGGTGCCCGCGGGCAGCGAGGGCGTGATATTTACGCCGTGGCTGCACGGAAACCGCTGTCCTTTCGAAGATCCCGCGGCCGGCGGAATGTTCTTCAACATCCGTCTCGAGACAGGCAAGAGAGTAATGCTCAGATCCGTGCTCGAAGGCATCTGCTATCATCTCAGATGGATGCTCGAGTGCGAAGACAGGAAGATAAAGACTTCCGACACGATACGCTTTGTCGGCGGAGGAGCGATCTCGAAGGTGACCTGTAAGATGCTTGCGGATATCACCGGCAGGACGATCGAGACCGTTGAGATGAGCAAGGACGTCGGCGCGGTCGGCGCGGCGCTCTTGGTGGCGGTCGGACAGGGAAGGATCCCGGGCCTTAACGAGGCGGACAAGCTGATAAAGGTCGATGCGGTATACAAGCCGGATCCGGCCAACAAAGAGGTTTACGACAGGAATTACAGGGTGTTTAAGAGACTCTATGAGTCTAACAAAAAGAACTTCCGTGATCTGAACGGATGAATCGATCGATTTGTATGGAATGGAGAACAGTATGGAAGAAAAAGAATTGAGAGCGCAGGTGGTAGCTACAGGTATCGAGCTGCTGCGCGATGCGCTGGTTGCGAGAACCTGGGGCAATATCAGTGCGAGAGTCGATGGGGATAAGTTCCTCATTACGCCCAGCGGACTGGATTATGTAAGGACAAAGGAAGACGATCTGGTGCTGTACGATGCGAAGACCGGAGAGTGGGAAGGACGCCGCAAGCCTTCGAGCGAGAAGGGCATTCACGCGGCCGCTTATGAGATATTTCCCGAGGTGGGATTCGTGATCCACACTCATCAGGTGTATGCTTCGGCGATCGGCGTAGCGGGTTTTGAAAACCTCGACATCAAAGAAGAAGAGCGCAAGCAGCTCGGCGGTCTGGCCAGAGCCGCTTACGGACTTCCCGGAACGAAGAAGCTTAAGGAAGCGGTACGCAAGGCACTCGAAGCCGGCAACCACACGATCCTCATGCAGAACCACGGAGCACTGATCGCGGCCACTACCAAGGAAAAGGCCTATGCGAACGCGCTTCTGCTCGAGCAGATCTGCAAGAGGAGCGTAAAGCTCGCGCAGGAAGAGGGCAAAGAGTCCGGAACCGCGGATTATGCGATGGACGGCCTGATGGCACGGATCAAAAAGGAATTCCCGCTGGCGGAGTTTGTATGCACCGATGCTATCCGGGCCAGATCCTGCAGGGACTGCCAGCTGATCGCCCAGCTCGACGATATGGCTCAGATGATCGGGCGCCGGGTAAATGTGGTCGAGAGAAATTACGACGCGGTCGCGAAGGAGCTTAAAAAGCGCAATGCGGTGTTTGTTAAGGGCTGCGGCGCCATCGTCTGCGGAATGGACGCGGATGACACTGACGCGCTGAAGATACTGCTCGACAAAGCCGCGGTCACCGATCTGAACACGCTCGCGCTCGGAAGCAGCGCAAGGCTCGGAGTGTTTGACTGCGCGCTGATGCGCTTCGTATATACGAAAAAGTATTCAAAAAAGAAAAACGCATAAAGAGAGGGGCTGCTTATGGGGAATGATGAAATGACGGAGATCAAAGCGGACAATCGGAAAAAGGAGTTTATCAGGACGCTGAAATTCATCGGATTTTCGATATCGGCGGGCGTGATAGAGGCCGGAACCTTCGCTCTGCTGACGGAATTTACGGGGATGCCGTACTGGCCGAGATACCTTATCGCGCTGGTGCTTTCGGTGGTATGGAACTTTACGCTGAACAGGAAGTTCACCTTCCAGAGCGCCGGAAATATCCCGAAGGCCATGGCTCTGGTGGCGCTGTTCTATGCGGTATTTACGCCGGCCACCACGCTTCTGGGCGATTATCTTGCGGATACAAGGATGTGGAACGATTACCTTGTGACCGGAATAAATATGGTATTGAACCTGAGTCTGGAATACCTCTATGACAGGTTCATAGTTTTCAGGAAAACGATTGACACAAACATAAAGGAGGAGAAGAACAATGAATAATTGCGCGATCAGCAGATGGGACGACCCCAAGGAGATCAACGAGAGACTGAAGAACCTTACTTCCCAGCCTATCTGGGAGGTTGACGACGAGTATTACAAGGACACGATCCTTAAGTATTACGATGAGAAATGCAAGGAAAGCCGCGCGGTATTCGAGGAATCGCAGAAGTACATCCCCGGCGGAGTACAGCACAACCTCGCGTTCAACAAGCCCTTCCCTATGTGCATGTCAAAGGCGAACGGCGCATATCTCTACGACAAGGACGGCAATAAATATATTGACTTCCTGCAGGCAGGCGGCCCCACGATCCTGGGCAGCAACTATGACGCCATCCGCGAGAAGGTTATCGAGCTTCTTAACGACTGCGGTCCCGTAACCGGACTTCTGCATGAGTCCGAGATGCTGATCGCACGCGAGATCAATAAGCATATGCCCAATGTCGAGATGTTCAGAATGCTCGGCTCGGGAACCGAATCGGTTATGGCATCGCTCCGTATCGCACGCATCGCTACGGGCAAGAAGCGCATCATCAAGATCGGCGGTGCTTACCACGGCTGGTCGGACCAGATGGTTTACGGCCTGAAGATCCCCGGAAGCCGCAACCTGCTTGAGTCTCACGGAATCCCCGGCAGCTGCTTCGGAAAGACCGACGAGGTACGTCCGAACGACCTCGACATGCTCGAGAGAATGCTCAAGGTTAACCGTTTCAAGGGCGGCACAGCGGCCGTTCTCCTCGAGCCCGTAGGCCCCGAGAGCGGAACCAGACCTGTTGCGCATGACTACAACAAGGGCGTTCGTGAGCTCTGCGACAAATACGGTGCGCTGCTCATCTTTGACGAGGTAGTAACAGGCTTCAGAGTAGCTCTTTCGGGCGCTCAGGGATACTTCGACGTTGTTCCGGATCTGACCATTTTCGGAAAGATCGTTGCGGGCGGATATCCCGCTGCGGGCGGCGTAGGCGGAAAGAAGGAGTACGCGCAGCTTATGGCGGCCGGACTTGCTACCGGCAAGCACAGAGCGTATGTCGGCGGAACTCTTTCGGCGAATCCTCTTTCGTGCATCGCGGGCTACACCGCGATCAAAGAGATCGAGCGCACCAACGCCTGCGAAGTTGCTGGACGCATGGGCGACAGGCTCTGCGACGGCCTGAAGGCCCTTATCGACAAATACGGCCTTCCTTTTGTTGCTTACAATCAGGGTTCGATCGTTCATTTAGAGTGCACCGGCGCCATGAGCTTCGATTTCTCCTCGATGTCGTTTGTTAAATCGGCGCTGGGCCTCTTAAAGCACAAGGACATGATGTACGAGCGCAAGAACTCTATGGAGCGCATGGGCGCAGCGTATATGGCCAACGGTATCGTGACATTAGCCGGAAGCCGTCTGTACACTTCACTTGCGGATACGCCCGAGATCATCGATGAGGCGCTCGAAAGATTCGAGGAAGTATTCAAGCATGTTAAAAAGACAGATAAAGGTTTATTGAAATAATATGCATATAATGGGGTTTATGCATAATTATTCTGTGCAAATTTCACATAATATTTTTGGAAAATATCAAAGTTATTGTTGATTTTTCATAGAAAGTATGATAAAAATAATTTAGATATACAAAAATATTTTGGCGACACGGGGCCTCCCGGCTTGTGCTGCAGGAGAAAGGATGGATTTTTGTCTTATGAACGCTTATATTGAGAGAACTATCCAGCATGTCAAAGAGAGAGACTGGGATGAGCCCGAGTTCTCACAGTGTGTTGAAGAAGTTTTTTCATCGCTCGGACCTGTTATCGACCAGCATCCCGAATATGAGAAGGTCGATCTTCTCGGCCGTATGGTCGAGCCCGACAGATTTGTATATTTCAGGGTAACATGGACCGATGACAAGGGTATCGCGCATACCAACAGAGGCTATCGCTGCCAGTTTAACGGCGCGATCGGTCCTTACAAGGGAGGACTTCGTTTCCATCCTTCCGTATACAGCGGGATCATCAAGTTCCTCGGCTTTGAGCAGACCTTCAAGAACAGCCTTACGACTCTTCCCATGGGCGGAGCGAAGGGCGGTTCCGATTTCGATCCGAGAGGAAAGTCCGACGCGGAGATCATGCGTTTCTGCCAGGCTTACATGACCGAGCTTAACCGTCATATCGGACCCGATGTTGATGTTCCCGCGGGAGATATAGGCGTAGGCGCGCGTGAGATCGGTTATCTTTACGGACAGTACAGAAGAATACGCGGTGCTTTCGAGAACGGCGTTATGACCGGTAAGGGCCTGTCATACGGCGGATCGATCTTAAGACCCGAGGCTACCGGATACGGCGCGATTTATTATACAAACGAAGTATTCGCTCATGAGAAAGATGATATCAAGGGCAAGACCTTTGTTATCTCCGGTTTCGGAAACGTTGCATGGGGCGCATGCAAAAAGATCGCGGAGCTCGGCGGCAAGGCCATCACGCTTTCAGGTCCCGACGGATATATCCTTGATAAGGACGGAGTTACGACTCCCGAAAAGATAAATTACATGCTCGAGATGAGAGCATCCGGACGTGACCGCGTTCAGGATTACGCGGACAAGTTCGGCGTTCCCTTCTTCGCAGGCGAGAAGCCCTGGGGCGTTAAGGGCGATGTTATCCTTCCCTGCGCAACACAGAACGATGTGGATCTGGAGTCTGCACACAAGATCGTTGCGAACGGCGTGAAGTATTACATCGAGGTGGCGAATATGCCTACCACGAACGACGCCCTGAATTACCTGCTCCAGCAGAAGAACATGATCGTTGCTCCTTCGAAGGCTGTTAACGCGGGCGGCGTGGCTGTTTCCGGTCTCGAAATGAGCCAGAACAGCGAGCGCATTTCCTGGACGGCAGAGGAAGTTGACGCGAAGCTTCACCAGATCATGAAGAACATCCATGATTCTTCGGTTGCTGCGGCAGAGGAGTACGGTCTGGGATACAACCTTGTTGCGGGCGCGAATATCGCGGGCTTCAAGAAGGTTGCGGAAGCCATGATGGCACAGGGCATTTTCTAAAGACATATAGAAAACTGTATAGATTGGGGTTTAGCACGTTGGAGGGTGCCTGTCACCATGAGAATATTTATGGTGACAGGCATCTTTCCGTCTCAAACCGTTTGACATTGTTCGCGCGATTAATGTAATATTTTGTGGGAGTGATAAGGAGCGCAGCATTAAAACGCGGCGCTTGAAAGAGATTATGAACGACGACGAATTATATAAACGGTTTTTGGGCGGCGACAGCGGCGCGTATGACAGTCTGATGCTGAAATACGGGGATGAGCTGCTGCTGTACCTTAAAGGTTTTTTGTACAGCTGGGAGGACGCGGAGGATCTGATGATCGAAACTTTCGCGCGTATCCTTTCTGCAAGGCCGCGCATACGCGAGGGCGGGTTCAAGGCCTATCTGTTCCGGACGGGACATAACCTTATGGCGCGATATTACAGGCGCGGCAGGAGGCGCGAGGATTTCAGCCTCGAAGAGCTGGAGAGCGAACCTGCGGCCGAATGCAATATTGACGAAGAGCTCTGGAAGGACGAGAAAAAGCGTATCCTCATAAAGTGCATGAACCGTCTCCCGGCGGAGATGAGGGAGGCGCTGTGGCTGGTCTATTTCGAGAACATGAACTATAAGGATGCCGCGCGCATCACGCACAAAACGGTAAAAAAGATCGATAATCTGCTGGCCCGCGGCAAGGTTCTGCTGCGCGGGGAGCTGGCAGGGGAGGGCGTAACCGATGCCTATTGATATGGAGACCATTGACAATATATTTCAGTTGCTGGTATCCGGCGGCTGTTCGGTCATTGCGATCAACAGGGCCATTTCTACGGGAAAACGGCAGTGGACCATGATCGC
>CAMZAI010000119.1 GCA_947304065.1 uncultured Clostridia bacterium
GACAAGATAAACTACTACCTTGATCTGGCTGAGGTCGTATCGCACCGCAGCACCTGCCTGCGCAGGCATTACGGAGCGGTTATCGTAAAGAACGACGAGGTTATCGCGACGGGCTATGTCGGTGCGCCCCGCGGCAGAAAGAACTGCTCGGACATCGGCAAATGCATCCGCAGCGAGCTCAACATCCCGCGCGGTGAGCGCTACGAGCTCTGCCGCAGCGTACATGCCGAGGCTAACGCGATCATCAGCGCAGCCCGTCAGGACATGATCGGAGCATCGATGTTCCTCTGCGGACTCGAGGCCGATACGGGAGCCTACATCGTCAACTCCAACAGCTGCTCGATGTGCAAGAGACAGATCATCAACTCAGGCATAGAAAAAGTCTACATCCGCGATACCCACGACGAGTACCGCGTGATAAATGTCAGCGACTGGATCGAAGATGATGAGTCACTGGTTGGTAAATTTGGATATTAAAAAAAGGGGCTCGCGCCCCTTTTTTTAATATCCAAATTTTATTGTGTAATGTTATCCAGCATCTCCTGCAGTTCCTTCAGGTTCTCGCGGATACTGATGTGCTGTGGACAGGCCTCCTCGCAGAGTCCGCATTCTATGCAGCTCTTTGCCTTTGCCTCGTCGGGGATGTCATGCTCCCATTTCCACTTCGTGCGGCCTGCGTTGTTGTACATGCCGTAATCGTTCCAGATCGAGAAATTGCCGGGGATATTGACTCCGTTCGGGCAGGGCATGCAGTAGCGGCAGCCCGTGCAGCCGTTGAATACGCGCTTGTGAAGGGCGTCGGCCACATGCATTACGGCCTCTTCCTCTTCCTTGGTGAGCGGCTTGAAATCGGTGAAGGTCTTGAGATTGTCCTCAAGCTGTTCGGGAGTGCTCATGCCGGAGAGCACGACCTTGACATTGTTCTTGCTGGCTACGAAGCGCAGAGCCCATGAAGCGGTCGAAGCGTCGGGATCGAGATGCCTGAAGGGCTTCGTAACGTCCTCGGGAAGAACGGCCAGCGAGCCGCCCTTTACGGGCTCCATGATGACGAGCGGGATGCCCAGAGCCTCGGCGAGAGCAACGCCTGCGTCGCCCGCCTGGTCGTCAACGTCCATGTAATTGTACTGGATCTGGCAGAAATCCCAGTCCCTGTATTCGATGATATGCCTGAACGCCTCGAAATTGTCGTGGAACGAGAAGCCGAGGAACCTGATGCGGCCCGCCTCTTTTTCCTTAACGAGATAATCCACAACGCCCAGATCGACCATCTTGTCAAAGCGGTCGCGGTTGCAGGCGTGCAGCAGATAGAAATCAACATAATCGGTGCGCAGGCGCTCAAGCTGCTCTGCAAAGAGCCTCTTCGCGTCGTCGAGCGTATTGACCGCCCAGAGAGGCAGCTTCGTAGCAAAAGTGAAGCTGTCACGCGGATACTTCTGCATCACGCGGCCGACGAAGGGCTCGCTCTTTCCGCCGTGATACGGATAAGCGGTGTCAAAATAAGTGACGCCTGCTTCGTAAGCGCGGTCGAGCATCTGCTCTGCAAGAACCTCGTCGATCTCACCGTCCTTTGTAGGGAAGCGCATGCAGCCGAATCCCAGCAGCGAAGGCGAAATATCAAGCTTATCGATGTGTTTTTTAAACATACTGTCTCCATTCTCCTGTGTGATGAGATACACGTTTACATTTGACACCTCAATTCTATCATAAAGCGCGAAAGGCCACAATACGCTGTGGATGTTGTATTTTGTAAAACTCATGTAATTTCCCGTAAAACAATTGCAACAAAAAAATTCTCGAAATTGTCGTGCGAGTGTGATATACTCTATCATGTATGTGTACCACTATGCCCTTTTTTAGAGCGACGGTGCACGAAAGGAACGGAGGCTGTATGCTTAACAACAGAAAAGTCAGGATCATGACGCAGCTTGCGATCTACGAGAAAGGCGAAGGAAAGAAGGACTTCAGGCTGTCCAAATTCTACAAGACCGACTACGCGAGGTTCAATGTTTTGAAGACCGCGCTGATGGTCACGCTGTCCTACGCCATTCTCTGCGTATTGTTCGCATTGTACAAGCTGCAATATATATTGGACAACGTACTTACGATCGACTATAAGGCGATCGGATGGAAGGCCCTCGGAATCTACATCGGGCTCATGAGTTTTTATCTCATCTGCACGCTGCTCGGCTACTCCATCAAATACGCCCGCTCGCGAAAGAAGCTCAGTAAATATTACCGCATGCTGAAAAAGCTGAAGGATATCTACAGGGAAGAAGACGCTTACGCCGAGGGTGCGGCGGAAGATTACGACGAAGGTGAGGACTAAGATCCCATGGTAATGAAACTGCTTGAGTTTAGGACCCTTTTGCTCAAGATATATCAAAAGGCGAGATTTATAATCAATCCGATCGTTAAGTTCTTTTTGAGCATGGTAGTGTTCAACTGGATCAATTCTGAGATCGGTTACGACCAGCGTTTTGCTTCAAAGACCATCGTATTGCTGCTTTCGGCGATATGCGCGGTCACTCCGGGCGGAGTGCTCGTATTCCTTACGATGGTGCTGATGCTCGTGCATGTATTCCACGCATCGATACTGCTCGCGGCGCTGCTGTTCCTGCTGTTCGTGGTACTTTACGGACTGCTGATGAGATTCTCCCCCGAGGAGGCTCTCGCTGCGGTAGCTGTACCCGTTCTGGCGAAGTATAACCTGCACTACAGCGTACCCATGGTACTCGGCTGCACCGCTACGCCTCTTTCGATGCTTCCCTGCGCATGCGGCGTGATCATTTATCACACGATCAGTGTCATCAAGACATATTCGGGCCAGCAGATCAACCTTAAGAACCTGGATGAGGTGATCGGGCTCTTTACCGGCGTTGTTGACGCATTTCTGGCAAATAAGCAGATGCTGATCACTATCGCGGTATTCGCGCTGGTGATCGTTGCGATATTCATTATCCGCAGATGCAGCTTTGACTTCGCGTTCATCGTATCGATCGGCGCGGGCGTGCTCGTGAACATCCTCGGATTCCTGGTTGCGGTACTTCATTTCAACGTATCGATCAATGCGGGCAAGCTCATCCTGATGTCGCTGTTCTCGGGACTTATCGCGATCGTGCTTGAATTCTTCAAGAGAGTTCTCGACTACACCGCGATCGAGCGCGTTCAGTTCGAAGACGACGATTATTACTACTACGTGAAGGCCGTTCCGAAGGTCAATGTAAGCATTCCACGCCACAGCGTAAAGCGTATGAGCGATTACAGGGACGAGGAGGCTGAAGAGGAGACTCCCGCGACAGGCAGCTATGCGGCTTTTGCCGGCGATACCTACGAGGAAGACGAAGAGGAAGAAGAGGACATCCGCATCGCTCCCCCGAAGAAAAAGAACCGTTTCTCCTTCAACAGGAGCGACTATATCAAGGAGACTCCCGCAGTTCCGAAGGATTCGGATATCCGCTACGAGGAGTTTGACGACAGCGATTTTGACGAGGACGGCGCGGGACTTGACGCCGAGGTCATCCGCTATGACAGGGATGAGGACCTTTCCGCCTTCGGCATGAAGAACATCGGTCCCGCGGACGACGCGAAACCCGCTGACGACGGGGAGTACGAGACCTGGATGACCCTTGACGATGACGACAACAATAACTGATTTTGGGGAAGACTATGAATACTATCAAAGAATTCATATTGGAAATGATCAGTCCCATCACGATGATGAAATTTTCGATCATGGACGTGATCGAGATCCTTATCATCGCGGTGCTCATTTACAACATCATAAAGTGGGTCCGTGATACCAGAGCCTGGGTTCTGATGAAGGGTATCCTGGTACTGTTCCTGTTCTATATTCTGGCCACGATCCTGGGCTTCGACGCGATACTCTGGATATTCCAGAACGGTATCGGAGTCGGAATCACGGCGTTGGTAATCCTGTTCCAGCCCGAACTGCGCAAGGCTCTTGAACAGCTCGGCAAGAGAAACATCATGACGCCTTTCTTCGAGACTCAGGAAGCGAATATGTTTTCCGACGAGACCATCGGAGAGATCGTAAAGGCCACATATGAGCTCGCAAAGGCCAGGACCGGCGCGCTGATCGTTATCGAGCGCAGCGTGAAGCTCGACGATTACGAGCAGACCGGTATCGCCCTCGACGCAAAGCTCACCAGCCAGCTGCTGATCAATATTTTCGAGCACAATACGCCGCTCCATGACGGCGCTGTAATAGTAAGAGGCAACCGTGTGACTTCGGCTACATGTTATCTTCCTCTTTCCGAAAACACCAGACTCAGTAAGGATCTCGGTACCAGACACCGTGCGGCGGTCGGCATCAGCGAAGTGACCGACAGCTTCACGATCGTTGTTTCCGAGGAGACCGGCGGAGTTGCGATCGCGGAGAACGGCGAGCTGACCAGACGCGTGGGACGTGAGTTCCTCTATGACCGTCTGCTCGAGCTCCAGAATAAGACCGAAGATACCGAGGAGACCGGCAAGGGCTTCTTCGGGAAGGCCGCCTCATTTGCGAAGCACAGCGTTAAGGTCGGCAGAAAGGCAGACAAATGAAAGAAAGACTTACACACAATCTGGGTCTGAAGATACTTTCCATTGTCCTCGCCGCATTTACCTGGTTCCTGATCATGAATGTGGCGGACCCGGTGGTAACTTCTACCTTCAGCAATATTCCCGTGCAGATAGAGCACGAAGAGGTTCTTACGAACCGCGGATATCAGTACACGATCGAGTCCGGCGACAAAGTTGACATCAAGGTCAAGGGCAAGAGATCGATCGTTGATTCCCTCACGGAGAACGATTTTAAGGCTACAGCGGATTTCAATTCACTTACGGCGCTATTCATGGCGTCGATCACAGTGGAGTGCACCTCCGAGCACGCGAGCGAGGTCGTGATCTCGATAAGGAACGAGACTATGGCGGTCAAGCTCGAGGATCAGGAGATCAAGTCGTTTAACGTCAGGATCATACTTAACGGCGAGCTGAAGCCCGGTTACTACTGCTACGATACATCCTGCAGCCCTCAGCTGATCACGGCTACCGCATCCGTTACACAGATGCAGTCTGTGAAGGAGCTTGTGGCGGTTGTCGACGTTTCCGACGCGAGCTCGACATTTACCGCGGACTGCGAGCTTATGGCCCTCGATTTCCAGGGCAATGAGATAGACGCCCAAAAGGTAAGCCTCTCGCAGAGCTCGGTTCCCGTAACTGTCGGCATCTATCCGACAAAGGCAGTGGACATTAAGATCACTACCACCGAGGAACCCGCGGCGGGCTATTACGTTGAGAAGATCGAATACGCGCCTCAGAGCATCGTTATTGCGGCAGCCGAGAGCGCGATCAAGAATATAACGGAGATAGAGATACCCTGCAGCGTTGCCGGAGCGAACTCGAACATCGAGGTGCGCCTGGACGCAGAGGATTATCTGCATGAGCATTACGGAGTAGACTGCTTCATCGCGGACGCGAGCAGCTACATCTCGGCTGTCGTTACGATCAGCCCGATGGTTGAAAAGGTGCTTGAGCTCAGCGAGAACAGCATACTGCCGATGAATCTGGCGGAAGGCCTTGAATGCGTGATCTATTCGGTAGGCTCGACGGTGACCGTAAAGGGGCCCGCGGCCGATATTGAGAAGCTCACGGTCGAGGATCTGCATCTCTACATCGATCTGGCCGGCTGCATCTCGGGCACCTACTCGAGACAGGTCAAGGCGAGGACGGACGCGAAGGTGGAGATCAAGGTCAGCGACGTGATGGTAAGGCTCTCCGAGCAGGGAGCGGATCAGAATCAGGACTGAAGATCCTGAGGTAAAAATGCCGATTTACGGCGCGGGCAGCAGAGGGACATTTTTATAATTTCCCGTGCTCCCGCGCCTAGCGATTATTTACGATAAGCTAAAGTACAGGTAAGAGGAAAGCAAAGATGAATTACAGGAGATACACGCGCAACCCGCTGCCCGGGGTGACGGGCAGGCGCTGGCCCGAGAAGACCGTCGACAAGGCCCCGATATGGTGCAGCGTGGATTTGAGAGACGGAAATCAGGCTCTTATGGAGCCCATGGTGGTTGAGGAAAAGGTCGAATTCTTTCAGATGCTCGTAAAGCTCGGCTTTAAGGACATCGAGGTCGGCTTTCCTTCGTCGTCCCAGATCGAGTTTGACTTCGTAAGACAGCTTGTGGACCGCAAGCTGATCCCCGACGGCGTCAGGATCCAGGTCGCCGTGCAGTGCAGACCCGAATTCATCGACAGAACGCTTGAATCCATTGAAGGCGTGCAGAACGCCATTGTCCATATCTACGCGAATACCTCGAAGCTCCAGCGTGAGGTGGTTTATCATCTGTCGAAGGACGAGATCCGCGACATGGCCGTAAAGGCGGCCCTTCAGGTAAAGGAATTCGCGGAGAGCTTCCCCGGGAAGATCACTCTTGAGTATTCTCCCGAGAGCTTCACCGAGACCGAGCCCGAGTACGCGCTCGAGGTGTGCAACGCGGTCATCGACGCGTGGAAGCCCGACAGGAAGAATCCCATGATCATCAATCTCCCGGCTACGGTCGAGAACAATACGCCCAATGTATTCGCGGACCGCATCGAGTGGATGTCCGACAGGCTGAACAGCCGCAGCGCGGTCATCTTAAGCATCCATCCGCACAATGACAGGGGTACCGCCGTGGCGGCGAGCGAGCTTGCGCTCCTTGCGGGCGCGCAGCGCATAGAAGGCACACTTTTCGGCAACGGTGAGCGCACGGGCAATGTCGACCTGCTCACCATCGCCTACAATATGTTCGCCGAGGGCGTCGATCCGTGTCTGGCGATCGACGACATCGTATCGATCAGAAAGACCTACGAGGGACTCTGCAAGATGAGCGTGCACGACCGCCATCCTTATGCCGGAGACCTTGTATTTACGGCATTTTCGGGCGGACATCAGGACGCGATCAACAAAGGCCTCAAGGCTCTTGTCGAGAGCGGCGATCCCATCTGGCACGTTCCTTATCTGCCGATCGATCCGGCCGACATCGGAAGGATCTACGAGCCGATCGTACGCATCAACAGCCAGTCCGGCAAGGGCGGAGTCGCGTTCATCATGGAGACCTACCACGGCTTCAGACTGCCCAAGGGCATGCGCAAGGAATTCTCGGATATCATCCAGCGCGTGACCGAAGCGGAGGGCGAGGCGGAGCCCGACCGCATCATGTGGGAGTTCAAGCAGAATTACATAGACATGAAGGAGCCTTATCATTTCAGGCTCGCGAAGATGGAAGATATCCCCGCCGCGGCTGTGGACAATTATCACACGCTCGCGGAGATCACATACACCGACCACGGAGAGGAGAAGACATTTTCCTCGAAGGGCAACGGTCCCATCGACGCGGTCCAGGCCGGCCTGCAGAAGGAGCTCGGAAGAAAGCTCCGCATCCTCGACTACTCGGAGCATGCGCTCGGCGAGGGTTCGAACGCGCAGGCTGCCGCATATATCCACCTGATGGACGCGGAGAGCGGTCTGATCACCTACGGCGTGGGCGTCAGCTCGTCAACGACGCGTGCGTCCATCAGAGCCATTTTCAGCGCGCTTAACAGAATGGAGCGCATGAAAAACACGGAGGAAGAATAGTTTTGAGACAGTTCATCAACAACCTGAAAAAGTACAGATTTCTTCTGTATGAGCTGATCAAAAAGGACATAAAGCTCAAGTACCGCAGCTCGATACTCGGACTGTTCTGGACGCTGCTCGAGCCGCTTCTGACGATGATCGTGCTGACGCTCGTCTTCTCCGAACTGCTGGGCAGGGGCGATCAGTATTATCCCGTATATATCCTTTCGGGACGACTGCTCTACAGCTTCTTCTCGGGCGGTACGAAGGCGGCGCTCAAGTCCATCCGTTCCCAC
Organism: uncultured Clostridia bacterium; assembly: GCA_947304065.1. Lineage (GTDB taxonomy): Bacteria > Bacillota > Clostridia > Lachnospirales > Lachnospiraceae > RUG11977. Next base: position 7,897 of record CAMZAI010000119.1, read on the forward strand.
GGAGCGATGATCTCGAAGGTTTACGTGCCGAAATACATGTACCCGGTCGCTTCGATCGTTTCGAACTACGTTATTTTCCTGCTTTCGCTCATCGTTCTCGTGGCTGTGTCCGCGGTAATGAAGGTAAAGCCCACGATACATATGATCGGCGCGATCCTTCCGCTGCTGATCCTTCTGGTGCTCACGCTGGGCGTCGGAATGATACTCGCGACACTCAACGTATTTTTCAGGGACCTCGAGTATTTGTGGACCGTTGCGCTGATGCTCATCATGTACACCTGTGCGATCTTCTACAAGATCGAAGGCATAAAGAGGCACCTTTGGATATTTAAGTACAACCCGCTCTACTCCGTGATCGTGAATTTCAGGAACACCGTGCTTTACAGTGTTTACGGGCAGGCGATGGATATGTGGCATCTCTTGTACTCGATGGGAGTGAGCGTCGCGCTGTTCGCGATCGGACTGGTATTCTTCTGGCGCAAGCAGGACAGGTTTATTCTGTATGTGTAAGGCAAAGGTGCCATATATGCGCAGTCTGACGGTATACATTTGGAGATAAGAATGTTGGAAAACGAAACAATTAACGAGATAAAGGAACCTACCGTTCCGACGGAGCCCGCACCTGCGGAGAGCCCGGCGGCCGAGGCTCCGAAGAAGCCTGCGAAGAAAAAGAAGCTTCCGCCCAAGGTCATCACGCTCGAGGGCGTGGGCATGAAGTTCAGGCTCACGGACC
>CAMZAI010000120.1 GCA_947304065.1 uncultured Clostridia bacterium
CCCATGTCTGGGGGATCATCGTAACTTCAGCCTCGAGCATGGGGATGTTCTGAGCCTCGAGAGCCTCGCGTACGGTCTCGAAATCATCGGGAGCCGTAATGATCTCATACGAGTCTTCTTCGTCCGCAAAATCCTCTGCGCCTGCGTCGAGAGCCATCATCATGAGCTCGTCGGGATCCGCCTCATACTCTTCCTTATCGATGATAATGCGGCCCTTCTCGTCGAACATATAGCTTACGCAGCCCTGTGTGCCTACATTGCCGTTGCCCTTTGTGAAAGCATTGCGCACATTGGCCGCTGTACGGTTCTTATTGTCGGTAAGCGCCACAACGATGATAGCTGTTCCGCTCGGACCGTAGCCCTCGTAAACAACCTTCTCGTAGTTTACCGAACCTACATCTCCTGCAGCCTTCTTGATGCTGCGCTCGATGGTATCGTTGGTCATGTTGTTGGCCTTAGCCTTTGCAACAACAGCCTTAAGCCTGCTGTTATTGTTGACATCGGGACCGCCCTCCTTAACGGCTACGGCGATCTCACGGCCCAGCTGGGTAAATATACGACCCTTAGCGGCGTCGTTCTTTTCTTTCTTGTGTTTAATATTCGCGAATTTCGAATGTCCTGACATAAATAAAATTAACCTCCTGAAAAAGTCCAAATAATTTTAGCATTATATTCGGTCTAAATCAAGAGGTAAAAACATATCAAATCTCTATTAATTCTCTGTCGGAGTTCTCCAGGACCGTGCATCCGTCAGGCTCGACGACCGCTATGTCCTCTATGCGCACCCCGCCATAGTCCTTTATGTATATTCCGGGCTCGATGCTCACCACCATGCCGGCCTCGAGAACAGCGTCGCTTCCCTCGACGAGCCCTGTTCCTTCATGTATGTCGAGACCTATACCGTGGCCGAGATTATGCAGGAATGTGCCTTTAAACTCAGTCCCGTCTATAATATTTCTTGCTATCGCGTCAACTTCTTTTGATATAAGCCCTGCGGTGAGCCGCTCTCTTGCCGCTTTTTGCGCCTCATAAACGGTCTCGTATATCCTGCGCTGCTTATCGCTCGCATGACCGATGATGACGGTGCGGGTAAGATCGGAATGATATCCGTTGTAAGTGCAGCCGTAATCCATCGTAACGAAATCGCCCGCCTCAAGTTTTCTGTCTGTCGGCCAGTGATGCGGTTTTGAAGAATTGGGCCCTGATGCGACTATGGTCTTGTTAAACTCCTCGGAGCCCTCAAGACGCATATAATGCTCCAGCTCCGCCGCGACCTCGAGTTCGGTGATCCCGGGTTTGAGTACACCCAGTATCTTTGAAAAAGCATTATCGGTTATCTGAGATGCTTTTTTGAGCTGTTCGATCTCCCACTCGTCCTTGATCTCGCGCCACTTCTGAACAGTTCCGGCTTTAACCCTTATGCCCGATATTCCGGCTTTTTCAATCTGCCGTACCAGATCGTACGGAGCAGTGTTTTCGACTGTGATCTCGGGTTCATTTAAGGCATCGAGCTCGGCCGCGACCGCCGCTCCCAGTTCATCGCGCTGTATCGCTCTGGCTTCGAGGCCGTTCGGCAGGTTTTCCGGGGTAAATCTTCCCCATGAAAAGAATATCCTCTTATTCTCCGACAAAAGAATCGCGCCCTGCGCCATCGGCAGCCTGTGCAGCCATCTGGTATTCACATTGTCCGTAATTAAGATCGGTATATCAAGCTTTTCAGGAATCATTTTCTCTCCTTTCGATCACTGCTTAAAAATGAAAGGGCACCGGCTTGGGCTCGGGAACATAGGGCTTTTTCGAGATGACACTCTTTTTCTCGCCGAAATATTCGATGATATCCTTGCGCAGATTCTCGGGAATATGCTTCGGGATCGGGATCACAACGGAATTCGCGACCCTGTCCGCTAGCTTTGCGAGGAATCCCGCTTCCCGCTCGAGCACGTCCTCATCGATAAGATCCATGTTGTCGTATCTCGTGTGCATGTATCCGCCGCCGCGGGGCGCACCCTCTCCGATACTGATGCTCGGGATGCCATAATCGTTGAAATTCGCGCTGTCACTGCTCATGAGTTTTGCGAATGTAACGGCCTCATAGCCCGTCTCTTTAAGAAAAGCACGCACCCAGCCTTCGGTCTCGCCGACCGCACCGATAAATATGATCTCCTTGCCGAGTATACTGCCTCCCACGTCTACGTTCAGCATCAGCTTAATGCTTTCGGCCTCGTCCTCATGTGCCTCCAGATACGCTCTCGAACCGCGCAGGCCTGTCTCCTCCGAACCGAACAGTATGGCTTTTACGGTCCTGTCAGGCGCATTCTGCTTTAAGTGCTCGAGAAGTGCCACTATCTGTACCGCTCCGGCGCCGTTGTCCCACGAGCCGAGTGAAAACGGAACGCTGTCGTACTGTGCGCCCGCGACTATGATCTCTTCGGGTATCTTTTTGCCGGGTACGGTAACGACGATATTGCGCGAAGTAACCGTTTCTTCGACCAGCTTCAGCCTGATCTTAACCTTTTTCGGCCTGAGGCGCAGAAGCTCAACGGCATCGATCAGCCTGATCGTAAATGCCGGCAGGGCCCCCTCATCGCTCAGATTATCCCTGAATCTCGCGGTCTCGAGGTCACTGTTCTCGTATGTATCCCGGACGGTTCCGCTCGTGGTCACATATCCCGCTATGCCTGCAGCCCTGAGCTTCCTGTACTCATCCTTTGACAGCCTGTCATGGATCAGCACTACCTTTCCTTTGATCCGTGTAAGGCTCACATCATCAAACGATCTCAGATAATAAAACTCCGCTTCGAGCCCTTCTTCGGGCGTATCGAGGCTGTCAATGACGCCTGTCACATAAAACGGCACCTCCCTGCCGTCTTCGGTGACCGCCGCCAGATAAGCATCCGCAGGTACTTTTCTGGTATAGGAAAACTCCTCAAATACAGGTTTAAAACCGATACCCTCTATTTCCTTAAACAGATATTCCCCCGCGCGCTTTTCTTCTTCCGTTCCGCTCGGACGCGAATAGCTGATCGCAGCGAGTCTCTCATATATTTTCTTTGCCATAGCTTTCCCCCTTAAATCAATCAGAAATTGCCGACATCCATCATGCCGAGTATCTCTTTTATGCAGAAGCATGCCACCTGATGTCCCGAGCCGATGTCAGTGAGCTTAGGTACGCCATCCTCTTTTTTCTTGTTTGCGTAAGGGCATCTGCCCGCAAATTTGCAGCCGACAGGGATATCGATGGGGCTCGGCACATCGCCCTCGAGCAATGTGCGTACCTTGCTCTGCTCGACATGCGGATCGGGTGTCGGTATAGCAGACAGCAGACCGCGCGTATAGGGATGTATCGGGTTCAGATACAGCTCCTCCGCGTTGGCTATCTCCACAAGCGAACCGAGATACATAACACCGACTCTGTCGGATACGTATCTGACTACAGACAGATCGTGCGCTATAAAGAGCAATGTCAGCCCGAGTTTCTGCTGCAGGCTCTTCAGCAGGTTTATGATCTGCGCCTGAATGGAAACATCCAGAGCCGACACGGGCTCATCGCAGACGATAAACTCCGGATTTACCGCCAGTGCCCTGGCAATGCCCACACGCTGCCTCTGGCCGCCCGAAAACTCATGCGGAAATCTGAGCGCATGATCCTTTGACAGGCCTACGAGCTCGAGCAGCTCATACATTCTGTCTGTACGTTCGGCGTCATTTCCGATCTTATGTATCTTCATGCCCTCTTTTATGATGTCGCCTATGGTCATGCGCGGGTCTAAAGATGCGTAAGGATCCTGGAATATCATCTGTACTTCGGAGGCGTATTGCTTTGCGTCTTTACCCCTGAGCTTAGTGATGTCTTTGCCTTTATACAGGATTTTTCCGGCTGTTGGCTCATATACTCTCGTGATCGTACGTCCGAGCGTGCTCTTGCCGCAGCCCGACTCGCCGACAAGCCCCAGTATCTCGCCTTTTCTGATCTTGAGCGATATCCCGTCCACGGCTATCAGCTTCTTTTTTCCGCCGACATCAAACGATTTGGTCAGGCCGTCTATTTCAAACAAAATCTCATCCGACATATTCTATTCCTCTCCGTCCGAATCATCGTATTTACGTAAAGAAAGCCTCTTATGCGGGCATTCGCTGTCCAGAAGCCAGCATCTGCACTTATGGTCTTCGGAAAGCACCGTCTCCTCGGGCAGATGATCCCTGCATATCTGCATCGCGTATTTGCATCTGTCGGCAAAAGGACAGCCCACGGGTGGTTTTACGAGATCGGGAGGAGTTCCCTCGATCGAGTCGAGCTCCTTATCCTTTCGCTGTCCCGCCTTGGGTACAGAATCGAGCAGTCCCTTTGTATACGGATGCTCATGTCTGTAAAATATGTCTTCCGCGGTGCCTGACTCGACAACGAGACCTCCGTACATTACCGCGACATTTTTGGCTATGCTGGCTACTGCGCCCATATCGTGGGAAATGATGATGATCGAGGTACCCCGTTCCCTCTGCATTTCCTTCATGAGCTCGAGTATCTGTGCCTGAACCGTAACATCAAGTGCCGTTGTCGGCTCATCGGCGATCAGGATCCTCGGCGCGCAGGCCATCGCGATCGCTATCATCACGCGCTGCCTCTGGCCGCCCGAAAACTCATGCGGATACTCGTTGATCCTTCTCTCCGCATTGGGTATCCTGACCATCTTCAGCAGCTCCACGGCACGCTCTCTGGCGGCTTTTTTACTGATCTTACGGCCCTTCCCGTCCCTTTCGTGCTCCCTTAATACCTCGATGATCTGGTTGCCTACCGTCATCGTGGGGTTCAGCGAGGTCATGGGGTCCTGGAAGATCATGCTGATCTCCTTGCCCCTGATCTTCTGTATCTCTTTTTCACTGAATTTGAGCAGGTCTTTTCCGTCCAGCAGTATCTCGCCGTCTTTGTAGCTGGCGATGCCGGGATCGTGGAGCTTCAGGATACTCTGCGCCGTAACCGACTTTCCGCAGCCGGACTCACCTACGATCGCGAGTATCCCGCCCTCTTCAAGCTCCAGGTCCACGCCTCTTACGGCCTGAACTTCACCGGAATATGTTCGAAAGGATACCTTCAATCCTTTAATCTCAAGCATGACGCTTCCTCCTAAAGATCCTCATTTTCTCATCTTGGGGTCAAGCGCATCCCTCAACCCGTCACCGAAAAGGTTAAATGCCAGCATGGCCAGCGCAAATAAAACAGCCGGTGCAAAAAAGAGCCATAACGATGCGGGGAACTGGCTCGCTCCGAACTGGAGCATATTTCCCCAGCTGGCTTCGGGCACGGATATTCCGAGTCCCAGGTAGCTCAGTCCCGCCTCAGCGCCGATCGCGCCCGGGATACTCATCGTGTAGTTAACGATTATCGGGCCAACCGCATTGGGTATCAGATGTCCGAACAGGATGTCCTTTTTGCTCGCGCCGAGTACCTTTGCCGCCACAACATACTCATTCTCCCTGAGTGCCAGCACCTGGCCTCTTACGAGTCTCGCAAGTCCTATCCATCCGGTTATCGTCAGTGAAAAGATCAGCGTTACTACGCCTCTTTTTAAGATCGTCAACATCAGGATCATCACGAGTGTCTGGGGAATGCTCATCAGTACTTCGACTATCCTCATCATGATGTTATCGACCTTGCCTCCGATAAAGCCCGCGATACCACCGTAAATGATGCCGATAAACAGATTGATAGTCTCTGCGGAAAAGCCTATGAACAGCGACACTCTGGTGCCTCTGATAAGTCTTGTCAGCACATCCCTGCCGAGCTCATCGGTCCCGAGTATATGCCCCGCTCCCGGTTTCTGAAGCGTGTGCAGCAGATCCTGTTTTTCGTAGTCCGGGAATATCATCGGTCCGAATATCGCGACGAGCAGCAAAAAAACTATAAATCCCAAGGATATCATCGCCACCTTGTTTCTCTTCAGGGTCCTTACGACTCCCTGCAGGTATGTCATCGATTCGCGGTGAATCTTCTGGCTCGCCTCTATATCTCTCGTTACCCTCGTAAAATCCTTTACAAAGGTCTTTTTATCGTTAACGGCTGCAGTGATCGCCATTATGTAATCCTCCTAATTTTCTGCCGGTATGATCATTTTGTAAGTCTTACCCTCGGATCCACAACGCAGTACAGGATATCTACAAGCAGCATGCTCCCGACGATGAATATCGAATAGAATACCGTAAGTCCCATCGTCATTGTGTAATCCCTCGAGCTGATGCTGTTTACCAGATATTTGCCCAGACCGGGTATCGCGAACTGGCTCTCGATGATGTAGGAGCCCGTTACCACGCCTCCGATCATGCGGCCGAGAACCGTTACGACCGGCATCATCGCGTTCCTTACTTCATGCTTCCATACGATCGCACGGTTCGATATACCTTTGCTCTTTGCGGTCTTAACATAGTCCTGGTCGATAACATCCAGCATCGATGTGCGCATGAGTCGCGCAAGCCCCGCCACGGTTCCCATGCCGAGCACAAAGCTCGGGATCAGGGTGTATCTGAAACTTTCCCATCGCGCGATCGGGAACAGTTGGTATTCGGTGTTGAAGATCAATTTGACCCATCTCGATAATCCAAGTCCGAGAATGGTCTGCAGTACCGTTCCCAGAACGAAGCTGGGAACCGATATGCCGATTATCGCTATTACCGTAGACATGTGATCTACCGGCTTTCCCCCGTGCAGTGCCGAAGTAATGCCGAGCAGTATGCCGGCCACGGTTCCGAATATCAGTGCTCTTATGCCAAGATCCGCGGAAACGGGAAATGAAGTCTTTATGATGTCCGATACGCTCCTGTAGCCGTTTGAAGTCGATACTCCGAAATCGCCTCTGAATATATTGCCTATGTATTTGAAATACTGTCTGTACAGCGGCTGGTCGAGCCCATAGCGTTCCATCAGCACAGCGATCGTATCCTCCGACAGGCTGTCATTGCCCATTTTAAAGGGTGTTCCGGGTATGGAGTGCATGATAAAAAACGTCAGCGTCATTATCACGTAAATAGTGACAACAGCAAGAAGTATTCTCTTAAGAATATATTTTCGCATGAATGATTCCTCTGTTATACAGGGAAACGGAACCCATTACGGCTCCGTTTCCCCAATAATAGTCTTAATTATTTAACATCTGCAAAGTACAGATCCAAATAGGGCACAACCGCTCTTCTTAATACTCCGGTAACTCGATTCGAAACACTGTAGTACTGTCCTGTGTAGTAGAGAGGTGTTATCGCCTGCTCTTCCATAAGAACTGCTTCAGCCTTGCCGAGGAGCACTATCCTTTCGGTCAGGTCAGTGCTGTATGTAGCCTGATGATATACTTCATTGAACTCTTCATTGATAAAGAGTGCGGGATTAGCCGAAGCATCGCGCTCATATCCGCCGAGGAAGTTGGTAGCGTCATCCCAGTCGGCGCCCCAGCTCTGCAGGAGCAGGTCGTACTCATATGCGTTTCTTTTAGCTCTGAGTGAAGTCGAGTCCGTTGTCTCAACTTCAACATTGATGCCGAGGTTCTCTTTTAAGAGCTGCTGCAGCGCACCGGTTACGGCAATGAACTCATCCGTATTGCTCGCAAGGATCGTGATCGTGATATCCGAAGGAGACGAAAGTCCGAGTTCTGCAAGACCCTTGTTCAGTAATTCCTTTGCCTTGGTCAGATCATAACTGTAAGGAAGGTTGGGGCCTACGATCTCACGGAATGACTTCTTTCCGTCGCCTGCCAGACCTACCGGGATAAGTCCGTCAGCGGGTGAGCCCACATGGAGCACGCCGTTTACGAGCGCATCACGATCGATGGCTGCGGAGATCGCCTGTCTTACATACTTGTTCTTTAAGAACTGATTTGAATGATTATAGTTGAGATAAGCCGTACGGCCGTTGTTGTAGGTAGCTGCGGTAAATCCGGCGCCTTCGATAGCCGAAAGTCTCTGGTATGCGAAATCAACAACGTCGAGCTGTCCGTTTAAGAACAGGTTGACCTGTGTAGCCTGATCGGGGATAACATATACATTTACCTGATCGATCTTAATATTGTCCTTGTTCCAGTAGTAAGGATTCTTCTTGAATACGAGCTTATTGTCATGCTCCCACGATTCGATGTAGAAAGGTCCGTTGCAGAGTGTATACTGCGCTTCGGTTCCAAGATTATCGATCCCGACCTGATCCGAATACTCACGGTCAAATCCGAAATGCATGCAGTGCGTGATCAGATAAGGGAAGTATGCTACGGGATAAGCAAGTTCAAATACGACTGTCTTTTCATCAACTGCGATAACGCCAAGCTCCGAAACATCCTTTTCCTTTGTGTATACTTCACGGGCATTTTTGATCTCATACAGGAAGTCTGCGTATGCAAGAGGCTGAGTTCCGTCAAGCATTGCTCCGATGATGTATACCCAGTCATCCGCAGTGACCGGCTCACCGTTGTTCCAGCCGCTCTCTCTCAGATGGAAGGTCCACTTTGTAAAATCATCGTTGTGCTCATAGCTTTCCGCAAGTCCGTCAACGAGCACTCCGTCACCGTATCTGGTAAGTCCTTCGCGAAGAAGTGACAGAGTAGCCATAAGGCTGTCGCCAAGTGCATCCGATGCATATGAAGG
>CAMZAI010000121.1 GCA_947304065.1 uncultured Clostridia bacterium
GGATAATCCAGAACCGTGAGGCTTTCAGCGCGGCCACTTATATAGGAAAGGGCAAGATCGAAGAGGTAAAGGACATGATCGCGGATACCGGCGCGACCGGAATTGTCTGCGACGATGAGCTCTCTCCGGCGCAGATGAACAATCTTGAGGAAGCGCTCGATACGAAGGTTATGGACAGGACCATGCTGATACTCGATATTTTCGCGAAGCATGCGTCTTCGAACGAAGGTAAGCTTCAGGTAGAGCTCGCACAGCTCAAATACAGATCTTCGAGGCTTATCGGTTCGAGAAGCTCGATGTCGCGTGTGACCTACGGCATAGGAATGCGCGGCCCCGGTGAGAAAAAGCTCGAAGTGGACCGAAGACTCATCAGGAACAGGATATCGCAGTTAAAGGCTGAGCTTGAGGAGGTTGACCGCACGCGCGACGTCACGAGGGCGCTCAGGAGCAGGAATTCGGTTCCCGTGGCCGCGATCGTCGGATACACGAACGCCGGCAAATCCACATTGCTCAATTACCTGACCGGCGCGGGGATACTCGAAGCGGACATGCTTTTCGCAACGCTCGATCCCACAACGAGGAACATGAAGCTCGAGAGCGGGCAGGAGATACTGCTCACGGATACGGTAGGCTTTATCAGAAAACTGCCGCACCATCTGATCGATGCGTTCAGATCGACGCTCGAAGAGGCAAAATACGCGGATATCATCCTGCATGTGATCGACGCTTCGGATCCCGAGGCCGACGAGAAGATGCACGTGGTCTATAAGACGCTCGAGAAGCTCGGCGTAAAGGATAAGCCCGTTGTGGCGGTATTCAACAAGCAGGATAAGCTTCTTTCGCCCGAATCGGTGAAGGACCTGCGCGCCGACAGATCCGTGCGCATTTCCGCAAAGACCGGAGCCGGCGTGGACAAGCTGCTCGATTCGGTGGAAGAACTGCTGAGGGAAAAGAAGTCCTATTTCGAGGGTACGGTGCCTTATACCGACGCGGGACTGCTCCAGCAGGTAAGGAAATCCGGACAGCTGATCGCGGAAGAATACCGCGAGGACGGCATCTTCATAAAGGCCTACGTACCTGCGGATGTGTACGGAAGACTCTGCAAATAGGGCTATGCAATAATTGCGGGTAAAATAGCAAAAAAAAACATGGAAAAATAATAAGAAATCCCGTAGAATGTGTTATGAAAACGATTAAGTAACTTTATTCCAAACTTAAGGAGACAGACTATGAATTACGGCTATTTTGACGAGAAAGCAAAGGAATATGTTATCACCAGACCCGATACTCCGAGCGCGTGGGCAAACTATCTGGGCTCACCCGAGTACGGCGCGATCATTTCGAACAACGCGGGCGGATACAGCTTCGTAAAGTCCGGAGCGAACGGCAGGATCATCAGATACCGCTTCAACAGTGTTGCGATGGACCAGCCCGGACGTTATGTCTACATCCGCGATCTCGCGAACGGCGATTACTGGTCGGCTTCATGGGCACCCGTCTGCAAGCCCCTCGAGAGCTATAAGTCCGAGTGCCGCCACGGTACCGCTTATACCGTGATCTCGTCGGAATACACCGGGATCAAGGCTGAGACCACTTATTACGTACCTCTTAACGCTACCTATGAGGTTTGGAGATGCAAGGTGACCAATACCGGCAGCGCTCCGAGAAAGCTTGCGGTTACAGGCTACTGCGAGTTCGTTAACGAGAACAATTACGAGCAGGACCAGGTTAATCTTCAGTACACCCTGTTCATTACACATACCTACTTCAAGGATAAGTTCATCCTTCAGAAGCAGAACGAGAACTTCCACAATCCCAACAATGAGCGTTTCTTAGGTCTTGCCGGCGCGAAGATCGATCATTTCTGCGGCGACAGGGACCGCTTTGTCGGCAATTACCGCAGCTACGCGAATCCCGTGGGTATCATCGAGGGACTGAAAGGCGACCTGAACTACTGCGATAACTCCTGCGGCGCTCTTGAGAGCGATATCACGCTCGAGCCCGGCGAGACAAAGGTATTTACCTATCTGCTCGGCCAGAAGCCCGAGAATACCGCAAGAGAGATCATCGAGCGCTATGAGGACGCCGGACTTGTGGACAAGGAGCTTGCGGAGCTCACAAACTACTGGCATTCGAAGCTCGACAACCTTCAGGTGCATACTCCCGACGAGAACTTCAACAATATGGTCAATGTCTGGAACGCGTACAACTGCTTTATCACTTTTACATGGTCCAGAGCGGCTTCCTTCCAGTACTGCGGCTTAAGAAACGGTTTCGGATACCGCGATACCGTACAGGATATCCAGGGCGTTATCCATCTGGCACCCGAGATGGCTGCGGATCAGATCCGCTTCATGCTCTCGGCGCAGGTTACGAACGGTGCGGGACTTCCTCTTGTTAAGTACACGCATAAGGCAGGTCAGGAGAATACTCCCGACGATCCCGCGTACGTTAAGGAGACCGGACATCCGAGCTACCGCGCTGACGACGCTCTCTGGCTGTTCCCTACCGTTTACAAGTACATTTCCGAGAGCGGCAACATCGCTTTCCTTGACGAAGAGATCTTCTACGCGAACAACGGCGAGAAGGGCAGCGTTTACGATCACTTAAAGCGCGCCATCGCATTTTCGATGAACAACCTCGGCAACCACGGAATGCCTGCCGGACTCCATGCGGACTGGAACGACTGTCTGCGTCTCGGCAAGAAGGGCGAGTCGACCTTCGTTGCGTTCCAGCTGGTATATGCGGTCAAGATCCTCCGCAAATACGCTGAGATCAAGAAAGACAGCGAATATGTAAGCTATTTGGACAGTGTTCAAAATAAGCTTTCCGAGATCCTTGCACCCTGCTGGAACGAGGATCGCTGGATCAGAGGCTACAAGGAAGACGGCGTGATCATCGGTCAGCGTACCGATCCCGAGGCTTCGATGTGGCTCAATCCCCAGTCATGGTCCGTTATCGCGGACTTCGGCACGAAGGAGCAGCAGGAGAAGGCCATGGACAGCGTTGAAAGAGAGCTCAATACTCCTTACGGCGCGATGGTTATGTATCCGCCTTATGAGAACCACGGTTTCGACGGCGCCCTGATGACCTGCTTCAACAAGTGCGTTAAGGAAAATGCGGGTATCTTCTCGCAGCCTCAGGGCTGGCTGATCCTGGCCGAAGCTAAGCTCGGTCACGGCAACCGCGCTTATAAATACTGGACCGAAGCTGCACCCGCAACCTATAATGACTGTGCCGAAAAGCGTGCTCTTGAGCCTTACGTTTACGGACAGTTCGTTGAGGGCAAGGATTCGCCGTTCGCGGGCCGCGCTCATGTACACTGGCTGACAGGTACCGCATCTACCGTTATGGTAGGTACCACAGAGGGTATTTTGGGTCTTAATCCCGAGGCAGACGGCATCGTTATCGATCCTTCGATCCCTTCGGAGTGGAAGAGCTACACCATGCGCAAGGTATTCAGGGGCAAAGTCCTGAACGTTACTGTAAACAATCCGAACGGCAGCGAGCACGGCGTGAAGAAGGTTACCGTGAACGGAACCGCTATCGACGGACTGCTCATCAGGGACGATGCTTTAAAGGCAGAAAATGAAATTGTAATAGAAATGTAAGAGGAAGAAGAACAAGAAATGAAAACAATGGGGAAAACGATCAGAAAAACCGCAGCCTTGCTGATAATGGCCGCGATGCTCGCGTCGACGGCAGTCGGATGCGGTAAGAAGGAGGATCCGGCCAAGGACCCGGCCACGGATGTTACACAGCCTGTTGACAGCGGAAATGCAGCAACAGATGCTCCCGCGCCCACGGATGCGGCGACAGACGCACCTGCAGAGCCTACGGATGTACCGTCCGAGCCTACCGATAAGCCTGCGGATCCCACAAAGGCGCCCGAACCCACCGAAGGCCCTTCTTTGAGCGGAATCACTCCTTACGAGGCTCATCCCTCGTATGTGAGCAAGGCAAACGACATTAAAGAAGTAAGTCTGGTTTTTGACGGCGAAGGCGGCTTCTCCTTCTCGGCCGAAGGCATGCTCTTCAACAACGATCTGACCCTTACGATCTCGGCACCCTCGGGAGCGAAGGTTTACTACACGCTCGACGGCAGGATGCCCGACGAGAGCAGTACCGAGTATACAGCACCGCTCACACTTGAAGCGCACGGCGGGAATTTCCCTCCCGCACATCTCTTCAGGGCGGTGGCAAAGCTTTCCGACGGTACTTTTTCAAAGACTGCGGCAAAGACATTTATCGTGGCAAAGAACCTTGAAGGACGCTTCACGACCCTGATCTTCTCGATCAGCGGAGATCCCGACGATCTTACCGAACGTCCCGACGGTATCTTTTACGGAAACAATTACAAGCAGCGCGGACGCGAGAGCGAGCGCGGCGTATTCGTAGAAGCCTGCAGAGCCGACGGCACCGAGCTGATCGCTCAGTACGCGGGCGTCAGGATCTACGGCGGATATTCGCGCCAGAACACTATCAAGTCCATGAAGCTGTTCTCGCGCAAATCCTACGATCCCGATCATAAGAATTTCAAGTTCTCCGAGTTCGGAACGGCTAAGCTCGACGGATCGGACGGCATCATCAAGAAATACGACAAGCTTGTCCTCAGGAACAGCGGAAACGACATGCAGTTCGCGTTCATCAGGGACGAGCTTAGCCAGGCTCTCTGCCGTGTGGCGGGCTTTGAAATATATGAAGGCTGCCTTCCCGCGGTTGCTTACCTTAACGGCGAGTATTACGGCTATTTCTGGCTGCACGAGAGCTATTGCGACAAGTACCTGAAGGAGCTCTACGGCGACGCCGAGGGTGAGTTCTTCATCCTTGAAGGCAGCGAGCAGAATAAGAGCGACGATGACGACTGTCAGGATCTTGTCGACGAATACAACAAAAAATACAACGAATTCACCGGGGCGGATCTGACCGACGACGCCGAATACGCCAAGCTCTGTGATTTCATGGACGTCGAGAATTATCTCGATTACTACGCATGGAACATCACGATCAATAACTGGGACTGGCCGAACAATAACTACAAGGTATTCAGATATGTTGAGGCCGACGCCGCTACGCTTGCCGCGGAGGGCGCTGCCGTTACTCCCGACAATGAAGTGTTCGACGGACGCTGGAGATTCCTTGTACACGACATGGACTACGCTTACGGTATCTACGACCAGTACCAGGCCGCAGCGAACTACAACAACCTCAAGGTCATCCTGAACGCCAGCGACAACCGCTATTCGCCTCTCTTCAAGAAGCTGATGGAGCGCAAGGACTGCAGACATTACTTCAGGGAAAAGGTCATGGAGTTCTTAAACGGCGCGTTCAGCGAGGAGAGCATCTTAGCGACCTATGAGACTTTGGACGCAGAGAGAGCGGACGAGCTTGCGTATTACTACGATTTTATCGCTGAACAGCGCAAAAAGGGTGATTTCACGCTCTGGACGAACGCCGATTATCTGGCGGGAGTCGAAAAGCAGATCTTCAACTTTGCCAAGGACAGAGGAAGATATGTGATCAAATATATGGACAGTCTGCTGCCCGAGATTGAATAAGCGGGAGATGATTTGAATGTTTTACAATCTGTACGGTCCGACAGCCGAAAATGCGCTGATCTATGCGGCGCTACTGCTCGGCTTTGTGCTCACCTACATACTTTTGAAGGCCCTTAAGCCAAAGCTTCCGGGAGATATCGGAAGAGCCTTCGCGGTAAACGCCGCGGCGGCAAAGGGAAAGCCCCGCGGGGCGGGAGTCGTGTTCGTTCCCGTTTACGCGCTGCTGATACTGCTCTTCGTTCCCCTCACATGGGAGAGCATCTGCTACGTGGTGCTCATGATACTCGCGATGCTCGCGGGCTTCCTCGACGATGCTTCGAAGAATCCCTGGGGCGAGTATAAAAAGGGCATTATCGACCTGGTGATCTCGCTGGCGATCACGATCGTGTTCATTTGCAACAATACGACGAGCATACTTCTGGTTTACAGCGGGAAGACGCTTGTGCTTCCGTTCTGGCTCTATGCGGTACTCGGAACGGTGCTTGTCTGGGCTTCGATCAATGTGGTCAACTGCACGGACGGCGTCGACGGACTCTCAAGCACGCTTTCCCTTATATCAATGGGAGCGTTCATCGTCCTGCTGAACAGGCCTTCGGTCGCGGAGCACATCGAGTGCTGCCTGCCCGGAGTTGATTTCAAGGTATTTATTTACGGATTCATGGGAGTCTTGGGAGCTTATCTGCTCCTGAACGCGGGTCCCAGCATCATGCTGATGGGCGACGCGGGATCGAGGACTATCGGCGTGTTCTTCGCGCTTGCTGCGATGAAGAGCGGATCGCCCCTGATGTTCATCCCGATCTGCCTCATATTCATCATCGACGGCGGACTCGGCCTCATCAAGGTTTCACTCCTCAGATTCCTTAAAATTCACATTTTGAAAAACGTAAGGACGCCGATCCACGACCATGTCCGCAAGAACAAGAACTGGTCGGACGCCCAGACCGTCATACGTTTCGCGGTTTTGCACGCCGTAGTGCTGTTTGCGGCGCTGTACCTTATACAGTAAACAGTTTCACGCTTTGACGAGAAAAAATAAAAAAGTCTCTCAAAAAGGGTTATGTTTTCTTCGCAATGTCCGATATATAAATTGAGTGAATTGATGAAGAAAATTGACAAGGATGTCACCTTTTCGGGAGGCTTTTGTTTATGAATAGATACAAAACAAAAAAGACTGTTATGCGTGAAAGATTGCTCCAGGGATTTATGGCTGTGGCAGTCTTTATTGCGTTTATCATATTTGCGGGCGGCATCGCGGCTCAGGCGGCGACCGGATCCGTATCCGTCGAGTCGGTCGATTACAGCGACAGCACGATCACTTTGAAGATGAGTTCGGCGGATCATATGATCTTTCTTTCGAACGCCACCCAGAAGAAGTGGGAATACGTTCCGGCGATCATTACCGACCACGGCTCGTATAAGACCGCGAAGATGGATATCTCGTGGGTTTCGCTCAGCACCAATTACGTGATGAGCTTCAAAGGCGATGTGTCGACCGAACCCATAAAGGTTACGATCCCGAAGAGAGACAACTCTCTGAAGGTTACCTACAATATGAGCACCGGAAAGATGAATTTCACCAATGCGGGCACCAAGACCATCGAGTGGAAGAAGCGCGACTGCATGGAGTGGACAGATTATAATGAGCAGACTTTTGAGGCACAGCTGGCGGCATTTATCGACAACGGTGCTTCTCTGATGTTCAGGGTTAAGGGCACGAACGGCTCGGGCGCCGACGCAGGCAGCAGACCCGGCAAGGAAGTTACGGTCAATATCCCCAAGAAATCCACAGCTCCCACGATCGTGATCGACGATTCGAAGATGAGCCTGTCCCTTAAAAAAGGCATGGCGTACAGATATGTTGACGAGAACGGCTATCCCGTTAATGAGGAGAGCGGATGGACAGAGATCACCGCTGACCGCCGTATGACTCTTGCAGATCTGGCTCCCGCAGCGATGTACAATGCAGAGCAGGCCGCCAAGGATGTTTATATCCAGTTCTACAAGAAGGCAACCACGAGCTCGCAGATGTCAAAGTACAGAACGATCAAGATCCCTGCACAGCCGAGTCTTTCGACCGCAGACCTCTCCGCTGAGAACTCTCTGATCGAGTACACCAGCGCTACATCGTTCAAGCTTACGTTCAAGACCGCAGGCGAGAACAATGTGCTTGAGTACTGCATCATCACAAAGACCATGCAGGATTACGGCGTAACGATCGAAGACCTTAGCAATGACAGCATCACATGGACAGCAGTCAGCTCGCAGACACCGATCGTGAAGTCAAAAGAGACCGATTCCAAGCTGACCGACGGCAGCCAGATATACTTCAGAAAGAAGGCTGTTAAGTCCCTTGGTGAGGAAGGCTACCAGATCGCATCACCCGCGCAGCTGCTCGGAACAGTTCATTATCCGACAGGTGCCGTAACCGAGTCTTTCAGACTTCTCCAGACCATCGAAGGAATGTGCAAGGACGGCAGCAATCCGCTTTCATTCTCATTTAAGAGTGACACAAGAGGCGAGATCGAGACGATCCAGTTCAGGACCAGCGGCGGCAACGCAATGGGCACCGCGAAATTCACCGTAACGATCGGTGAGAATGATGATAAGACCTATAGTTACAACGTAAAGCTTACCGACCTTTCGGGCATCACCCGCAGCGACAATGTACTTTACGCATACATTTACTTCAAGGGCGAGCCTACGAACGATCCTACAAAGGCATCGATCAGGAGCAGCGAAGAGGGCGGCATCGGATTATACATCTATCCGAAGAGTGAGATAAATAATCCTTCGGGCAATCAGGAACTGTCTCATGTAGCAGACAAGCTTGGTTGGGATAATTACGATCCCTATACTGACAAGATAAAGTTCTCAACAGCCATTAAGCGCGTATATCTTTCGAACAGAGAAGATGATCAGAAGGACTTCAGGGTTAAGGTAGATTTCGGAACACTTTACAAACCTAACCTTGATGCTGAGGAAA
>CAMZAI010000122.1 GCA_947304065.1 uncultured Clostridia bacterium
AAATGGTCCAGTTTCTCAACCTTAAAGCGCTTCTCAAGGATCTTCGTCCATTCCTCGTCAGAGATCAGGCTGAGTCTCATAACACCGTCGTCGAAAAGGTATTTGTCGTCCTTTACGTCCAGGCCTCTCTCTTTCGCTGTCTCGGGCGCCATATAGAAATTCATTCCGATCACAGCCCTGCCGCCCTTCTTCAGTATGCGCGCCGCATTGTCCAGAATGTCCTCCGCGATCTCAAGCGGGATAACGTCGATAACATTGCTGCAGAAGAATGCGTCGTAGCTCTCGTCGGGCTGTGCCGCGAGCCATTTTTCATCGATAGCTTCCGCCTTCATAACATCCGCTACGCCAAAGATCTTTGCGTAAAGCTTCGCTACCTCGACAGCTTTCGGAGCCATATCTACAGCCGTAACGTCGGGGCATCCGAGCTTTGCCGCGGTCAGGGCTCCCCAGCCGTCTCCGCAGCCGTAATCAAGCATCCTGCCGTGTTTTGCAGCCTCTTCGATCGCATCGAAGATCTTCTGTGAAGGCGCCATTTCCTTCCACTCGTTGCCTTCCACGGTCTCTTCCATCTCGCGCTTCTGCTCATCTGTCGCAGACAATGCGCTGTCCCAGAATGCGATCGCGTTCTCAAAATCTTTCTTCAATCCCTCATCCATATTTAATTCCTCCCAAATTTGTCTTCCTGCCGCCCATGGTCTGCCATGTCAATTCCCCGTTTCCGACAGACAAACATTCCGTGCGGCGTTCCTCACGATTATATCCGAAAAAACGTGAGGTTGAAAGCTTTTTATGCTAAAATCTTTATGAAAAGATTCCAATCCGGCAAAGGAGAATGCTTAAGAAGCGGTAAGATCATGGAAATCATCAGGATAAGCGATCTGCATGACGGCAGACTTGAAATGTATACGGAACTCAACGAGGTTCAGCTGAAGCGCTATTACGAGCCCGCCGGCGGCGTATTCGTGGCCGAGACCGAGCTGGTGATCTCTCGCGCTCTTGCGGCGGGATGTAAGCCGATATCGTTCCTGGTCGAGGAGAAATGCTTCGAGGGCGGAACGCTGGGTGAGCTGCTGAATATGGCCGATTCGGCTTTCAAGGGTTCAGGCCCGATGGGCATTCGCCCGGTGGGCCCTGATCCCGACGCATCAGACACCTCTTCCCTTCCGGTATATGTCGCGCCTCTCGACGTGATAAACAGCCTCACAGGCTACAATCTGACCCGCGGCGTACTCTGCGCGATGCGGCGTCCCGAGCCTCGCCCTGCAGAATCCCTGCTCCGATACGGCACGCGTGTCTGCATCCTTGAAGATGTGATGAATCCTACCAATGTCGGCGCCATTTTCCGTTCTGCCGCCGCGCTCGGAGTCGACGCAGTGCTTCTGACAGAGGGCTGTTCCGATCCGCTCTACCGTCGCGCGGCACGCGTCTCGATGGGCACTGTTTTCTCGCTGCCATTTGCCTTTTTCGACAAAGGCTCCGACTATATGGACATCATCCGCAGGGAAGGCTATACGACCGTCTCAATGGCGCTTAAAGAAAATGCGGTACCGCTCTCATCCCCGCAGTTAAAGGGCCATGACCGTCTCGCGGTCATCTTCGGTACCGAGAGCACCGGAATAAAGGACGAAACCATTGCTGCTTCAGACTATACAGCGATCATCCCGATGCAGAACGGCGTGGATTCGCTGAACGTCGCCGCAGCATCGGCAGTCACTTTCTGGGAGCTGTGCAAATAAAACCGCGCTGTTTTTGCTCATTAATGCTCACATTTTATCGGATTTATGCTATAATCACCTCGGGGTAAACAGATCGCAGTTTATCTGCGGGCAGTGACATATCACCGAATCTAAAAGAGAAGGAGAATGGAAATGCAGGAAGTATATGATTTTTTAAAGAAATGCGGAACCTATTATCTCGCAACGGTTGAGGGCGACCAGCCCAGAGTACGTCCTTTCGGAACTGTTGCCATCTTCGACGGCAAGCTCTATATCCAGACAGGCAAGGTAAAGCCCGTATCAAAGCAGCTTCACGCCAATCCCAAAGCAGAGATCTGCGGCTTTATGGACGGCCAGTGGATCCGTGTGAGCGGCAAGCTCATCGCAGACGAGCGCATCGAAGCCAAGAAGCACATGCTCGACGATTATCCCCAGCTCCGCGGGATGTACAACGAGAACGATGACAATACCGAGGTCCTCTACTTCGAGGACGCCGTAGCGGTATTCAGCTCGTTCGGCGGCGCACCCAGAGAAGTAAGATTCTGACAGCACAAAGGAGGCGACAGCAATCGCCTCCTTTTTTAAGCATCATCGGTCATCGCCGATATCCACTCGATCTCATCCGCTTACACAAGCTATTGATTTCTCTGTTGTTTCAGTAACTTGCCTATCAGCGCCCGCAGCAGGACAGCCCCGGCAATACCGAGTACAAAGACCACTGCCACGAAAAGCAGCTGGTTCTTTATGTGGTAGAGAGGCTTTAATGTGCCCGTAAACTTAAAGCAGAACAATTCTACGAACAGTCCATGGATCAGGTAGAATTCCAGTGTTATCTTGCCCATAAACTTAAGGAATCCGTTGCCGATCCTGACTTTCATGCCCAAAAGGAAGGATAAGAATACGACCGCCGAGGAATAGAGTATGTCTCCGGACAGAGTGAGCCGCCTTCTGAGTATAGTGTCGGGAGCGCCCCAGTTTTCCCCGTAGTATGAGAAGGCGCTTCTCGCATACTGCCAGAATTTATGCCCTCCGAATACCAGGGCTGCGCCCGCGATCAGATAGACAATATAGTATTTTTTGATATGCGGTACGATCCGATCCTCGAACATGGCAAAGAATACTCCGACAGGGAAGAGATGAATGGAGTTATACCACCACTCTCCGGTTATCCACCAGTCATTATGGTTGATCGCCGTACCCAGAAGCTGGTAAGCAACGGTAAATGCAAAAACGATGGCTAGCGCGAGCTTTTCATTCCTGCAGTATTTGAACGCAAGATAGAAGCACAGATAGAAAAACGGGATTATGCATACATACCATCCGTTGGGATTGCAAAGCTTGATCCCGCTCAGATAATAAAAGAGCTGTTTCCCGCTGATCTTCTCGCCCAGAAGATACCTGCAGGGAAGGTAGAGCCATGTGACAATATAACCCAATACCACAACCGGTACTATGCGTTTGAAGAAATAACCCTTATTAAGGTAACCGGGTTTGGTCTTGAAGCTCTTGTACAGTCCGTAGCCGGAACAGAATGTGAAGAACGTGACCAGAACAAAGCCTATCTCCACAAACATATCCAGACCGCCGATATAGTATTTCTTATCTATCCAGGACGCGCTGGTCTTCTGCCCGCAATGGTGAAACATGATGAGCAGCGCCACGAACCCCTGCATGGCCTTCATCTGTCTCAGCGAAAAAGCCTCTTCATTGAACGCTCCCGGCTTGCTCACCTTTGCGCCCCAAAAAAGAACAACAAGTAAAATGGGATAAACTATGTATATCAGCTGCATAACTGTGTTCCTTTGTAATTAGTCTGTTGTTTTCAGGTCAGGGTCGTTCTGCACTTGTCCGGTACTGCTGCCCCGGGCTTGATGTAGTCTCCTATGTTGTCAACCAGTTCTTTTTCCGTCGTATTTCTGAACACTGTGCAGCCGCAGAATGTCATCAGACTGGTGGACTCCTCCGTTATCTGGAATACAAATACGCGCTTGCCTTTTGCATAAGAGTATCCCTGTTCCCAGTTGGTTCCTGCCGAACTGATCCGGCCGGGAGAGATCACGATCACCGTATCCGAGCCGTCCAGGGCTTTTATATCACTATCAAAGACCATTTTGGCCCAGTCTTCCTGCGAGTAATCCCATGCGTTTTCGATCTTCAGTTCAAAAGGGCAATACACCGTTTCACCGAGTTCCCTTAGTTTGCCCGCGATCTTTCTCATGAATGTTCTGTGCTCCGATGAGCACGAACCTGCAAGATATATCATGGCGGTTCTCCTTTTCACCGTTCAGTTCGATTCTTCCATATGCCCTACTGCATAGAATTCTTTTTCACCGAGGAAATTTCCTGATTTGTCGGTGATATACTTTCTCGACAACTTGCCGTCATGGACTGTCAACGTTTCATCATACGTCACATCCGCATATTTCCATTCGCCGTCATACAGGAACCTGAGCCACATATGTCCCGGGCCCGTAACCGGCTCGGCATCAACGCCGATGTACTCCAGCATCATTTTAAATGTCATCGCATAGCCGTCGCAAACGGCTTTGCCCGACTCGATAAATCCCACGATGGAGTGCGAGTTCGGTCCTCCGGAAGTATCATAGCTGAAATGATCAATAAGATAATCATGGCATGCGATGATCTTATCTTTGAGCGTTTTCTTTCCTTTGATCGCCTCATCCGTCATACGCTTGGCTTCTTTTGCGTATTTAAGCGTGTCTTCGCCGGCATTGTCCGCGACTTCGGGGTCGATGAGCGCTCTTTCCGCCATATATGAGATATTGTAATCCGGCGTAATACTTACCTCCCATGTGCCGGCCTCGCTGCCGGTTGAGAAGCTGCTGTTCACCTGTGTACTTATCTTTCGGAACAATCCTCTGAGGTTACCGTGAAGCTCATCCAAGAAATCTTCAGGTATAACGCATTCCAGATTGAGCAGATGCTCGGCGCAGTACTTCTCCGCCGCATGTATATCGTCCATGTTGTCGATATACATGCCTGCCGTGTAAACGAAGTCTTTTTCCGCAGATACCGGCTGCTCACCGGCCGCAGGGTCATCTGTCTTTCCGCTTTCGGCAGGAGCACCGGTATCATTGCCGGCAGGTGACGAGCCGGTATCCGCTGTATTTCCTGTATCCCCTGTATTACCTGCATTCGGAGTTTTCACCGTCACCTTGCATTTAAGGGTCTTCGTCGTTCCGTCAGCCAGCCTGATCACAGCCGAAACCGTCGCCTTCCCTGCTGAAACAGCGGTTATGGTGCCGGTCTTCTTCCCAACCTTAGCGACAGACTTTTTGCCGGATTTATATTTGACAAGCTTAGCGCCTTCGGGCATGCCCTTGATCTTAAGCTTGTATGTGCCGCCCTTTTCAAGCGTTACCTTCTTTTTGTTCAGTTTGAGGGTCGCCGCCTCCGCAGCCACGGTGTCCGGCATCAGTCCGTGCAGGATCCCCGCATTGCCGAATACCAGCGCTCCTGCGAACAGAAGCAGCACTAACGTATACCTGATCAGTCTTTTCAAGATACTTACCTCCTGCAAAAACAGCGGACAAACCGTTCCGCTTTTCCCTTAAGCTTACACGATTTATCCGCTTTGTTCAATACCTGACGCCTATTCGTCCGTTTCCCCGGTCTCTGCGCTAAACGCTTTCCGCCGGCATATCTCCTCCCTTACTCCGCATACAGCTTCAGTATCTCGGCCTGCGCGTCCGGATACAGATCCGCGTTGTGGACCTGCTCGATCTCGAAGCTTCCGTCACCTTTGAAATAATATCTGGTAAACCCGCGGATCAGTTTAGTGTCCCGCTTCGTGGTGACCATATTGTAACTCGAATAGCCAGAAGGCACATTGTAGGACAGGATCACGCCTTTGTAGCTCAGGACAAAATCGTTGACGTGGTCGTGGCCGCAGACGAACAGATCGGTCGAGCCGGCATCGAGGATCGCGTCAAAGAAATGACTGTTGTGGCCCGAGCAGCAGATCGTCTCGCGGCGCTGGCCCATGATCATATAGTCGCCGTTCTCATTCTTCACGTTATAGACAGGCACATCCATCGTGGGCTCGGTCTCTCCGGTCAGCTCATTGTATGCGATAGTGTACTCGGGCAGCGCGATGTGGTCGAATACCGTCGACTTGATCTGCCTGCCCTCCGCGGCGTTGATCGCGGCTACGGTCTCCGAGTACCACTTGATCTGGCTGTCCTTTACGTAGTCGTAATCGTTGTGATCCTTGTCGTCAAATTCCGCGTCGTACTTTATCATGTCCTCTTCGGTCATGTACGCGCCGCCGTCGATAAAGTAGAGCGAACGTGTCACGCCCTTCGAATTCGCAAGGTTAATGACGTGATTGCCGGAACCCCAGACCTTCTCGCCGTCAGCGGTGCGCTTCGTCCCCGCTTCGATCAGGCAATGATCGTAGGATGCGAATACCCTCACCATGTAGGGTCGTGTATCGCTCCAGAAATTGTCTCCCTCATGGTTTCCGAGCACGAGATCCCAGTAGACGCCCAGCTTCTCCATCACGCGGGCGAGCTGCCTGACTCTGCGCCAGTTGAGGCCGCCGGTGATATTGTCGCCGACAAAGACTACCAGATCGGGCTTCTCATTCACGACATTCCTGATGATGTACTCCATCGTCACGTCGCTCTTCTGTTTCTTCATGTCCAGGTGCGTATCGGTAAATCCGATGACCTTGA
This sequence comes from uncultured Clostridia bacterium, assembly GCA_947304065.1. Taxonomy (GTDB): domain Bacteria; phylum Bacillota; class Clostridia; order Lachnospirales; family Lachnospiraceae; genus RUG11977. The sequence continues at coordinate 6,413 of CAMZAI010000122.1, forward strand.
AATCCGCATCGAGGATATTGCCTGCGGAGTCCTTCTTCACCAACGTTTTTACGCCGTTCCGCTCCTCAACGAAGACATTGTAATCTGGATTCTTCACGAGCAGCGACTTGTCGATAGTCTGCACGGGAGGCATGATCCACTGTACATATACCGCCGCGATGATCATCGCGCAAAGTAAGAATACAAGAACTCCGATAAGTATCTTTTTCTTTTTTGTCATATTCTGCCCCCTTCCGCCGGCCGCTTGAAATCAGGCACAAATTCCTTGCCTCCGACCGTAAATGCTCCGCCGTATTCCAGACTGCAATCGTACAGGCTGTATGAGACGGCTTTTTTCTCACTTGAAAATACCAACTGCCTCTCGCTCATCTGCTTCTTAAAATCTTCAAAGCTCAATGTATCGTCGACCTCAAACACATAGTAATGAGGTCCTTTCGCCCTGTTGATCAGGTCGTATTCCCCGCCGAAATACCCTTCGGGGACCTTTTCGTCCTGATACATCGCGACATCCTTTTCCAGGCTTTCGACCGGTGAGACGAAATCCGCTCCGGGATTGGTCCTTACGCACACATTCACATTTCCGGTCCTTCCGAGGAAGATCCCCTCGTCCGCCCTGTCCAGATCGGTCTCATCAAACAGCCTCACCGGGAAGAACAGATGCGTATACTTAAACTTCCTGTCCGCGCGGCCCATGTCGAAAATGCAGGCCGCGAAGTTCCTGTAAGCTGCGGCTCGCGGCGCTATCCCGCTTCCGATCCAGTATCCGGGTGAGCCCTTCTTGCCGCATTCGGAATAAGGATTCGTAACGCACAGGCTGATCTTGTAAGAAAGGTTCACCGCCAGGACATTCTGCTGGAAGAGCACCTGCCCCACGCGGTAGTCAAAAGCGGCCGAAACCGAATAATCACGCCGCAGGTAGGTATATACCCTGCCCTTTTCCATCGCGGCTCCGTCAAAGCCCGAAGGCACGCACCGCTTCATGAGTTTCAAGAGTCCTGTCCGGTAAAGGAACGGTTTCGCAAAAGGCTTGAGAGGTTTTAACATCCCATTGTCCACAAGCCCCGTTTCATGCATGTAACGCAGGCTGTGGTCTATTACCCTGTAGTCCGAGATCGCTCCTGCTTTGAAGGCGAACTTCACATTTTTCCGGGAATACTTCGCAAGTCCCTCTTTCCCGTACTCGTCAATGTCCACGCCCTGCATAAATGCGATCTCGCGGTCTTCCTTGTCGGGCAGTGCGAGCCATTCTTTAGGTATCGTAAATACGGGCGAGCCGTCCTTGTTCTTCGCCTTAAGCAGAAGGATCATGCAGCCCTCTTTCTCCTTGAACTTCTGCACCGTCTCGCCGCGCATGGCCATCGTCTGCGGCTCGATATAACTGCCGATGTCCGAAGAAATCTTATTGTCGGCGTAAGCGCGTCCGCAGGCGGGATTGTACACATAGCCTCCGCTGTAAAAGGTCTGTGAGAGAATGTCGTAGCACATCATCAGCAGGGCTTTGCGCGCGAGCTCTTTGATCGTTTCCGTCTCGACGAACTGCACGAGATTCGCGAGCCCCGCCATGGTCTCGGAATAATAATTGTTGCTGCCCCACTCCGAGAAACCGTATTTAAGAATTTCCGAAAGACCCGCGATCAATTCCTTCGCCGCATGCAGGTTATGATAGGCGTAGCCCTTTCCGTCCGCAAATATCGCATCGGGAAACAGCTGCGCGAGCAGATACTCGGTGCCCGCCGCATAAAGCCTGTGGTTCTCGGTCCAGGTACACATGTTGTGCCCGCCGCAGTCCTCGTAAGGGAAATCAAGCAGCGCCTGCGCGATCTCGTCGTACAGATCGCGCGGAATGCAGTCCCCGAACGAATACAGGATCCTGATGAGATACGCCGCACGGAAATCGGCGCAGTCCTTCCTTGCCTGCACATAGTCAAGGAGTCTTGCGGCCAGTTCCCTGATGCTCGTCTCATCGGTCCCGCCCTGCGCAAGGAACTCGAGCAGGTTGGAGGCCTTGAGGCCGTTCGCGCTCTCGTAGCGGTATGATGCGCTCCTGTCTTTCATC
>CAMZAI010000123.1 GCA_947304065.1 uncultured Clostridia bacterium
AAGGAGAACAAAAACTATGAGAATGTATGACCTTATCGACAAAAAGAGAAACGGCGGAAAACTTACACAGGAAGAGATCGATTTTATCGTAAGCGGCTTTACGGGCGGCTCGATCCCCGATTATCAGATGTCCGCTTTCCTGATGGCCGTATGCTGCAAAGGAATGGACACGGAAGAGACCACTCAGCTCACGCTTGCGATGGCTCACAGCGGAGATATGCTCGATCTTTCGCCTATCCAGGGCGTGAAGGTTGACAAGCACAGCACCGGCGGCGTAGGAGACAAGACCTCCCTCGTTATCGGCCCCATGGTTGCTGCGCTCGGTATCCCGGTTGCAAAAATGTCCGGACGCGGCCTCGGCCACACCGGCGGAACCATCGACAAGCTCGAGAGCATCAAGGGCTTCTCGACATCGATCTCGCCCGAGAAGTTCTTTGAGGATGTTAACCGCATCAAACTCGCCATTACCGGCCAGTCCGCAAACCTGGCTCCCGCTGACAAGAAGATCTACGCGCTGCGCGACGTAACCGCAACTGTCAGCAATATTTCCCTTATTTCCAGCAGTATCATGAGCAAAAAGCTCGCGAGCGGCGCCGATGTTATCGTACTTGACGTAAAGACCGGTTCCGGCGCGTTCATGAAGACAGTTGAGGACTCGGTTGCTCTTGCCGAAGCAATGGTAAATATCGGCAACGGTGCAGGAAGAAAGACCTACGGAGTAATCACAGACATGAACCAGCCGCTGGGACGTGCTGTCGGCAATTCACTCGAAGTTATCGAGGCGATCAACGCACTTAAGGGTCAGGGTCCCGAGGATCTGATGGCCGACGCACTTGCGCTTGGCACATACATGGTATACGGTGCAGGCAAGGCTTCCTCACCCGAAGAGGCACGCGAGATGCTCTTAAAGACCATCGAAGACGGAAGCGCGCTGAAGAAGATGGCCGAGTTCGTTGAGGCTCAGGGCGGCGATCCCGCTTATGTTTACGACACAGATAAATTCGAAAAGGCTACGATCATCGAGCCTGTATGCAGCGACAGAGAGGGTTATGTTTCCTCGATCCATACCGATGAAGTCGGCATGACCTCGCTGATCCTCGGCGGCGGAAGAGAGACGAAGGAATCCGTTATCGACCTTTCCGTAGGCATGATCATCGAGAAGAAGATCGGCGACCATGTAGATAAGGGCGAGCCTCTCGCTACACTTTACGCCAACGACAGGACCAAGCTCGAAGCCGCAAAAGCACGTTTCCTCGGTGCATACACGATCGGTGCGAAGCCCGAAGTACTGCCCAAGCACGTATACGGAATCGTGACCGAAGACGGGATCAAGATGTTCTGATCCATATCATCAAAAATCCAAGCTGCCAAAGGAGGGCAGGAAAATGGCTGACACATACAGGACGTTAAAAGTCGATCCCTGCGGAAATGCCGATTTTTCAAGCCTTTCCGAGGCAGCTTTTTTCCTTAAGGGATCAAAGATACCGACAAAGCTGATACTCGCGCCTACCGCATACAACGAAAGCGTGGTGTTCGAGTGCTCTAACCTTCTGATCACCGGTGGTACTGATAATCCCGATGACACCGTGATCGTCGATTCCCATTACGCAAAGGAACTTCATCCGAAGGGCTTTATACGCGGTACTTTCTGGACCGCCGTGGTACGTACGGACGGCAATAATATCACTATCAGGAACCTTACTGTCAGAAACGCCGCAGGCAACGGCAAAAAGGTCGGCCAGGCAATAGCGCTGTACGCCGACGGATGCGGGATACTTGTCGAGAACTGCAGGCTCATCGGACATCAGGATACGCTTTTTACCGCGCCTTTCCCTGATCTCAACAAACACGGCAGGAACGAAGGCTTCGGTCCGAAGAACGATATTCCGCGCGATCCTTCGGTTCAGATCTATAAGAATTGCTTCATCGAAGGCGATGTTGATTTCATATTCGGCGGAGCGACGGCTCTTTTCGACGGCTGCACTATATTTTCCCATGACGCCGTCTCGGAGCTCGATCCCGATGACAAAACATCCTGCAGAGGCTATGTGTGTGCGCCCTGTACAGTGCCGTCCCTTAAATACGGCTATCTGTTCACAAACTGCAGACTGATATCCGACTGTCCGCCACACACCGTATTCCTCGGACGTCCCTGGAGGCCTTACGGAAGAGCGGTATTCATCAACTGCGCAACCGATGAGCATATCAGCGAAGACCTCTTTAACGACTGGGACAGTGCAGCCAATCGTGAGACGTCATATTTTGCGGTGAGCGAGGATATGGTCGAAGAAAAGACGCCGGACGCGTTTTATCACATAATCAAAAATGACGCCGCTCGTGAATATATTAAAGATTTCAAAGCTTTTATCTCTAATTATTTTAATGATTCAACAAATATTTTTTGAAAATTGCTTGATTTATAATTACAGGTGTAGTATTATGAATATGCTATAAAAAACGCACGATTTCTTTCCGGAATTTGTGCAATAATAACAAGGAGGGCAGCTGTTTATGGCTACTGTTAAACCTTTCAAGTGTGTGAGACCCAATCCCGATGTTGCAGAGAAGGTCGCAGCTCTTCCTTACGACGTTTACAGCCGTGCGGAAGCGAAAGAGAAGGTGAAAGGTGATAATCTGACCTTCCTTCGTATCGACAGAGCGGAGACTCAGTTCGATGATTCTGTCGGAACTTATGACGACTGCGTTTACGCGAAGGCCCGCCAGATGCTGGATGAGGACATCGCGAACGGCGTATATATCCGTGATGAGGATGAGTGCTACTACATTTACGAGCTCATCATGAACGGCAGACATCAGACCGGTATCGTTGCATGCGCATCCATTAACGATTATCTGAGCGGCGTTATCAAAAAGCACGAGAATACCCGTGAAGATAAGCTTCAGGACCGTATACGCCACGTTGATACCTGCTCGGCACAGACCGGACCCATTTTCCTCGCATACCGTTCGAACAAGGCTATCAGCGAGGCCATTAATTCTACCAAATCAGGCACAAAGCCGATCTATTCGTTCACATCGGATGACGGCATTACACATAACGTCTGGAAGCTCGACGATCCCGCGAAGGTTGAGGTTGTTAGGACTCAGTTCGAGAACACCGGCAGCATCTACATTGCAGACGGTCATCACAGATGTGCTTCCGCGGTTAAGGTTGGTCTTAAGCGCCGCCAGGAGAACCCCAATTATACCGGAGACGAAGAGTTCAACTTCTTCCTTTCGGTTCTGTTCCCCGAGGATCAGCTGCTGATCATGCCTTACAACAGAGTGGTTCGCGATCTTGTAGGTCTCTCGGTTGAGAACTTTATGTCGCGTATCAGGGTTAACTTCCACATTCATGAGGTTGAAGGACCTTATGAGCCCAAGGAAAAGAACAGTTACGGAATGTATCTTGACGGCAAATGGTATGAGATCGCCGCAAGGAACAACCTCCGTTCGATATCCGATCCTGTTGCATCTCTTGATGTTTCACTGCTTCAGGATTATCTGCTGGGACCGATCCTCGGTATCGGAGATCCCAGGACCGACAAGCGTATCGATTTCATCGGCGGCATCAGAGGCCTGTCCGAGCTTGAACGTCGCTGCGCTTCCGACATGAGGGTTGCATTCTCCATGTACCCTACATCTATTCAGGAGCTGTTCGCCGTAGCGGACGCAGGAAGGCTTATGCCTCCCAAGTCCACATGGTTTGAGCCCAAGCTCCGCAGCGGCTTGTTCATTCACCAAATTTAGTATAATCTTTACTTTCCTTTTTCGGGAAAAGGCGGCACTTCGGTGTCGCTTTTTCTCATTGCCTAATTTTTTTCATTGTGCTAAAATTAAATATATATTTTAATCGAATCGAGGGTGAATCATGAATAAAGAATCCAGTTCAAAGACCTCCGGTCTTAAGCGTTTTATCCGCAGGCTCATACTGTTTATCCTTTTCATCGAGGCCGTTACGGCCGCGGTGCTTAAGGTGCTTGAGTACTTTAAGACAAAGAAGGCCGACGAAGAGAATCCCACACGTGATTTCAAGGAATTCTTTAATTTCCTCGGCAGAAAGGACGTTACGCTTTCCGACAGCAACGTTTCTGGCGTTATCACAAAGAATATCATGGGAGCTACAAGCCTCGATCTTTCCGGCGTTTCATTCAAGGAAGACGGCTTCATATCTCTCAGCGCTTTATGCAGCGCCGTATATATCGTGGTTCCCGCAGGCGTCAACGTTAAGATCGACGGTCTGATCAAGGCTTCGCGCGTTGAATGCGACGTGCCCGAAGACAGCACCTTACCTACACTTTACATTGCTTCGAAGCTCACATGCAGCAGTGTTTATGTGACCACAGCGGAATGAATCACTCACAGATATTTGAACTAATAAAGTCCGGCACGGACACAAAGAATAACCTTCAGCAGCTCCGCAAGGAACTGAAGGAGTTTGGGACATCAGGTATTCCCGAAGAGATCAGGAACCAGTGCGATGTTTTTGTAAGTCTGCTCTCTGACGAAGATCCGAAGATCCGTCAGAACGCCGCGCATATCCTCGGACTTTTGAAGGTTAAGGGAACCGAAGAGGCTCTTTTCTCGTCTTATTTACGAGACGAAACATTATACAACAAGGCTGCGTACCTTTCCGCCATTTCCGGCATGGATCATTCCTCTCTCGACGAAAGGCTTCTTGCCAGAAGGGAAGAGCTGATAGCGGGTACTTATGAGCCTGAGATGAAGAAGCACATAGGAGAGGAGCTTCATGAGCTCAGCCTTCTTCTTAAAGACTCATTCCCGAAGCATGAGTTTTCCGCTTCAGGTATGGTGAATGAGTGCGTGCTCCTTACCAACAGGAACTTTAAGGCCGTTACCATGAAGCAGGTGGAGAGCATCCCGCATAAGGAGTTCACCGCCGGCGTTATGGTAAAGACAAAGCAGCCCGAAAGGCTCCTGAACACCGTCAGGACCTTCAGCGAGATGCTCTTTGTACCGGACGGCATCAGGATATGTTCATCCGATCCTGCAGAGGCCGCAAAAGAGCTCACAGAGGCTCATATCGTCGATTATATCGCAGCCAGACTTACAAATCCCGAAGCACCTGTATTCTTCAGGATTGACTACAGGGCAAAGGATGAGAACGCCGCTGCGCCATTTGAAAAGAAACTCGCATCGGAACTCGAGCTTGCGTCGGGTTTCAGGCTTGTCAATTCAACAAGCGATTACGAGATCGAGCTCAGATTCATAGATACTTCTGACTCGAAGCTTGTTGTGCTGATCCGTTTCTGCGGTCTTTTTGATAAGCGTTTCGCCTACAGGAAGAATACGCTGCCTGTCAGCATGAAGCCGTATCTTGCGGCTCTTCTGATGAACCTTGCGAAGGACTACTTTAAGGACAACGCTGCGGTGCTCGATCCTTTCTGCGGATGCGGAACGATGCTTGTCGAGCGCGAGCATATCAGACCTGCAAGGCTTTACTACGGCGTCGATATCTTCGGTGATGCGGTTACTGCCGCGGAGCAGAACATTAAGCTTGCCGGCCTTGCTTCAAAGACAGAACTGATCAAGCGTGATTTCCTTGATTTCACGCACAAGTATCGTTTTGACGAAGTGATCACCGACATGCCTTTTGTAACGGGACAAAAGGGTCTCGGCGATATCAGCGCGCTTTACGCTTCGTTCTTCAAGAAGCTCCCGGGCGTTCTCGAGAGCAGCGGAACGGCGTTTATCTATACCAGGAACAGGGATCTTCTGAGGAAGTATGCTTTTGCCGCGGGCTTCACGCTTCTGGCGGAGTTTGAGATCTCACGCATGGAAGGCAGTTATTTCTGCATTTTATCTCGTAAACAGGAGCAGCGTCAGTCATGAAAAAATTAAAACCGGTCAAGATCATATTGATAATATCCGTTATCGCTTTTTTGACCTTATTGGGAATTTATATATACGGGCGCATCAAGAACAGGCCCGTAACAGTCTCACAGCGTGAGCAATATCAGGAACAGCTTAAGAACCAGGAGGAAGAACAGTAATGAAGACCCGCAATAAGTTTTTCTTTATTCTCGGGATCATAATCATCATCGCAGGTATAGGCATCATCATTTACCCGATAGCCACACATATTTATTCGGAACATGCGCAGAAGGTACTGATGGAGGAGGCCAAAGAGGAGATCTTAAAGAATATCCTTGAAGCCAATAACCAGCCTACCGAAGCACCTACGCCCACTCCTAATATCACCGATACTCCCGCCGATCCCGACGGTGACCCTACCGGCGATATCACAGATGCTCCCGAAGATACCCAGACAGCGGCCGATGACGGTTCGGATGTTCTCGGAGCCGATATCGGCGAAGAAGAACCCATAGAGACCGCCGAGCAGACGCTCGACAGCTCCAGACTTGCAGGACAGAAGTGTATCGGGATCATCACGATCGATTCTATCAATCTCGTATATGCTGTAGTAGAGGGCGTTAAGGACTCGAATATCGGCGTAGCGATCGGCCATTTTCCCGATTCCGTTGCAATCGGCGCTGAAGGCAACTGTGCGCTCGCAGGCCACAACGGCGGACATTACAGCAGATATTTCAAGGACATCAAAAAGCTCAAAAAGGGCGATTCGGTTATCCTTACCGATCTGAACGGTTATGAATACGAGTACAATGTTACCGAATCGTTCATCTGTGAACCTACCGATCTCTTCGTAGTCGAAGACCTCGGCATCAAGGGCAAGTTTCTTACGATGGTTACCTGCACGAACGGCGGTACCCAGCGTTATATCGTAAGAGCAAAGTGTACAACCGAACCCACACTCATGAAGGGCGTTAAATAATGTATTATTTCGCGTACATTGCGGTCGGTGCGGTACTTATGGAGTTTTTGCTCCTGCCGATCTATATCAGGCTCAAGCACCGTCAGAAGTATGCGCCCCTGAAGATATTCCTGAAGGGCTGCATGACTCTGATACCTGTCATATTCTGTGCCTGGGGAATATTAAAGCTTTATTCGTCCACGAAGGACTGGCACGGTCTGGTCACGCCCACGGGCTTTAAGACCTCGCTGTTTGTGCTTTTTGGACTCGCGATCTGTATGGTCGCCGATGTCCTGTTGGTCATCAATTTCCCGGTCGGCATGATGTTCTTTCTGGCGGGACATATTTGTTATATTCTGTATTTCCTGACGATCGGCACATTCAATCCGGTCAGCATTGCGCTCTTTGTGATCGGAGTCGCGCTCGCATACAGGTATTACAGCCGCTTTAAGGAGGCGATGGGGAAGCTCCTTCCCGCGTATTATATATACGGGATCACGATCATCACGACGCTTTCGCTCGGACTCATGCTTCCGTTCGAGCTCGGGCCTTACGGCATCCTTCCGGCACTTGCGGCGTGCCTTACGGTCATTTCGGACTTTATGCTCGCTGCGAACCGCATATCGGGACGCAAGCCCTGGTCCGACCTTATGTACCTCAGTTATTACTTTACGGGGCAGTTCTTTATGTCGCTGAGCGTTTTTATCCCCGTTATGCTGAATCTTTGATATGACTTTTGTTTATGTTTTACTGATTCTTATCATATGCTTTATGGCGTATTCAGTGACCGAATCCCTGCGATTTAAGGTCACTGATTATTGCGTAAAGAGCAAAAAGCTTCCGGACAGTCTTGAAAGCAAAAGGATAGTTCTGCTCGCGGATCTGCACTGTACGCATTACGGCAAAAAGAATCGCAGATTATTTACCCGGCTGAAGGAACTTGCTCCCGACATTATAGTCATCGCGGGCGATCTGGTCGACGGAAAAAGCGAAGAAGAGTTTGAATATGCTTCGGAGTTCCTGACAGGAATTACAGCTCTGAATGTCCCTGTATATTATGCCTACGGCAATCACGAGACGAAGTTCACCCTGAGAAAAAACGATCTCTACAGGCGTTACACAGAACTGATTGCGAATTCCGAATGCACGCTTCTTAGGAATGAAAAGGCAGATATTACGGACGGTGCAGCGCTGTACGGTCTCGAGCTGAAGCTTGGCCACTATAACGCCAAATACGAACCCGACAGGGGAGCGCCCGATCTTAATGAGTTTTTCGGGACTCCGGATGAGAAAAGATTTAATATTCTTATCGCGCATACGCCCGAATATGAAAAGCAGTATTACGAATGGGGCGCGGATCTGGTACTTTCGGGACATGTACACGGCGGAATAT